>DASYBJ010000133.1:0-22931 GCA_036500845.1 Acidobacteriaceae bacterium | reverse complement strand
CTTTCGTTCCTGTCTCTTCCCGGCCTGGCTCAATCCGGGTCTCCCAAGACATACGATGAATTCCCAAGCGAAACTCCCCCGGCCTTCCACGTCGCGAGTGGCACCTTCGACTACGTCAGGCGTGTTGTCATGATCCCGATGCGTGACGGAGTCAAGCTGAAGACCGTCATCCTTGTTCCAAAGGGAGCGAAGAATGCGCCAATCCTGATTACTCGTACGCCCTACAGTGCAAAAGATCTGACAAGTCACGCGGCAAGCTCGCATCTCGGCCCAATTCTTGAGGGCTATGACAACGCGACCGATGTGATTGTAGAAGGCGGGTACATCCGGGTAATTCAGGACGTTCGAGGTAAGTATGATTCTGAAGGTGATTTTGTGATGAACCGTCCTCTCCATGGGCCGCAGAACCCAACGCCGGTGGATGAGGCCACGGACACCTACGACACGATCGACTGGCTGGTGAAAAATATCCCGGAGAGCAACGGCAAAGTTGGCATTCTTGGTATCTCCTACGATGGATTTCTACCTCTGATGGCACTCGTGCATCCGCACCCCGCACTCAAAGTTGCTGTCCCGATGAATCCTATGGTCGATGGTTGGATGGGTGACGATTGGTTTCACAACGGTGCCTTCCGCGAGCAGAACATGCCGTACATCTACGAGCAGGAAGGTACGCGGAAGAATGATGAGAAATGGTGGACGAGCAATTTTGATGATTACGATCTGTATATGAATGCTGGATCGGCCGGCGAACTCGGACGCAGCCATGGGCTGGAACAGACAGGTTTCTGGCGTAAGATTTTGGCGCACCCCAGCTATGACGCGTTCTGGCAGGATCAGGCTGTCGACAAGGTCCTTGCGAACGAGCCCCTCAACGTTCCAGTAATGCTGGTGGACAGTCTCTGGGATCAAGAAGATATTTACGGCGCGCTCGCCGTTTACAAAGCCATCAAACCTAAGGACAAAGACAACGACAAAGTGTTCCTGGTGATCGGCCCGTGGCATCATGCCCAGGAGATCGGGGATGCGAGCAGCTTAGGCCCGCTGAAATTCGGCAGTGATACAGGAACATACTTCCGCCAGAAGATCCTGCGTCCGTTTCTGGATCGCTATCTCAGGGATGATGCCGCCAAAACCGATATCTCGCCGGTATACGCGTATGAGACAGGGACCAATGCTTGGCATCGGCTGCCCGCCTGGCCTGCGGGTTGCGCGGCAGACTGCCCTGTGAAATCGACGCCTCTCTATCTCGTCGGCGGCCCCAAACTGAGCTTCGCTGCTCCGAAACCCGGCGATCCGGAGTTCGACGAGTACGTCTCTGATCCGGCAAAACCCGTACCCTTCCGTGCCCGGCCGATCCAACCAATCGGCTATGACAATGGACTCACTTGGCCGGAGTGGCTGGTCGATGACCAACGCGAGTCATCTGGCCGCCCGGATGTCGCGGTCTTCACTTCGGATGTTTTGACCCAGCCTCTAAAGATTAGTGGGCAGCCCATCGCCCACCTCATCGCGTCGACCAGCGGCAGCGACTCCGATTGGGTAGTGAAACTCATCGACGTCTATCCAGATGAGGTTGCAGCAGATTCAAGAATGGGCGGCTATCAGCTCATGATTTCTGGTGATATCTTCCGCGGGCGCTATCGCCAGAGCTTCGCGAAACCAGAGGCGATCGCTTCGAACCAACCCTTGCTCTATCACTTCGCACTGCCCACGGCAAATCATGTTTTCCTGCCCGGGCACCGTGTCATGGTGCAGGTGCAATCAAGTTGGTTTCCCCTTTACGATCGCAATCCGCAGACGTTTGTGCCCAATATATTCTGGGCGAAGCCCGGCGCTTATCAGAAAGCAACGCAGCGAATCTATCACTCTCCAGAGCACGAGAGCTTTATTGAGCTTCCGCTGGTCAAAGGCCAATAAGCGCTGAAAAGCACAGACTCAAAAACTCAACGGGGGGCGGTCAGCTTATGCAGGATGCTGCCAGTCAGTTCGTTGCGGCTCTCCTCAAAAAAGAAGTGACCGCCCCGTAGCCCGCGAAGGTTGAACCTCGCCGTCGTGTGGGCTTCCCAACCTGTCATTAGCTGCGCCGGCACGTGCGGATCTCGCGTTCCTGCAAACGCGCTAATGGGGCAGTCCAGCGGAGGTTCGGCTTGATATTTGTAGGTCTCATATACCGTGAAGTCCGCGCGAAGCGCAGGCAAAAAGATCGAGAGAACGTCGGGATCATTCAAGATCTCGGACGGTATCCCTCCGTAGCGGCCCTGGACGGCCTCCAGGAACTCTTGCTCTTCCAAGAAATGAAGGCAAGGCGAAGTCGGTCCAAGTTGGGGAGGGCGCGCAGCGCCCACAAATAGATGGCATGGCTGCGGAAGGCCGGCCTTTCGTAGCCATCTTGCTAATTCGAAAGCGATGATCGCCCCCAAACTGTGCCCGTAGAATGCAAAGCGCCGGTTTCCGATAATCGAAAACTCCGGCATAATTTCGTAAAGAATTTCATCCACGCTGCGGTGTGCAGGCTCACTTAGCCGTGATCCATGCCCAGGAGCTTGGAGTGCTGCTAGCTGTACTTCAGGTAGGAGGCTCCCCTTCCAATCCATAAACTGGTAAGGGCTGCCGCCCGCATAAGGGAAACAGAACAAAACCATCTCCGACGAGCCTTCCCAGGCAGATGGAACGAAGAGAGCTGAAGAACCAGACAAATGAAACCCTCAGAACGAAATCCAGAGATTTAATAGCGCACAGATTGGATGAGGTGTAAGAGCATAGTGATACATGTTTGCCGCAGAATCTGCCTCTGTGACACACAACATCAGCGTTATTTATTCGTTTAAAAGGGTTTGTTGAAGCGTCTCCCCTCATACCTCGGATTTTCCAATGAGAACAACTCTCGGCCCTTGATGCATATACCCCGAAAGTCTACGGTGAGGCTCTAGCTTTTGAATACTGCGCTATTTACAAACGCACCCGCAAAAAGATCAGATGGGTTTGAGCCGCTCGCCCCGATACTTTTTGCGCTCGGAGACTCTCTTCCCGGAGAGCCAATGCCGATACGCCTCCTTCTGCCGCCAACGAAGAACTGATTGGCACGCGAAGAACCCTATACCGATTTTCTTCGGAGAGAGATGGATCGAACTTGGAGCCTCTGCGATGTCTTGCCGGGCCCTAGTCCACCCCGGCAAGGTCGCGGGCGGCTTCCCGCAAGTACTGCAGTGACTTGACGCGCGGGTCACAGTTTGATATCCATTCGAAGAACGCATGCCTACGATCGAAGCAACCCGCGCGTCAGTTACCCGCCAGATGCCGCACGCGAGCTTCGCCTCACATCGAGCGAGCGCGCCGATTATTATGAATACAGCCTCGATTCATCGCCCAAGGGCTGGTGCGGGCATGTAGGCTTCAGAACAGATCTAAGGTTCCGAGAAAAGCCACCACCCGCATCAGGTTGGTGGCTTTTTCTTTGTCCGCAACGATGGCCAAACAAGGAAGCAGGCACTCTGATGCAAGCGAAATTTTTGACCAGTAAAACTGGGGCGAAGGCTGGAGAAGGACAATGAAAACCGCTCTCGAAGTTTCTCTCGAAGAGATCAAGCGCGCAGAAGATAGAATTCGCGATTTTATCTACTTCTCTCCTTGCCAAAGATCAGCCGAGCTCTCCGCCGTCACCGGGCAGCAGATCTATCTCAAGCTGGATAACCTGCAACGTACGGGAGCCTTCAAAGAGCGAGGCGCACTTAATAAGATCCTGATGTTGAAGGAGGATCAGAAGAGGCGCGGGGTCATTGCAGCAAGTGCAGGGAATCACGCACAAGCTGTCGCCCACCATGCCACCCAAAGGGGAATTCGCGCGCAGATCGTGATGCCGCTGATGACGCCGTTGGTAAAGACTTCGGCGACCCGGGCCTTCGGCGCTGAGGTCATTCTTCACGGGGCAAACTACGACGAGGCCTGTGAGGAAGCGCTGAGAATCGCGCGCGTAGAGGGAATGACGTTTCTCCATCCCTTTGACGATCCCGATGTCATCAATGGACAAGGGACAATCGGTCTTGAGCTCCTTGAGCAAGTGCCGGGATTGGAGGCCGTAGTTGTGCCTATCGGAGGCGGAGGGCTGATCAGTGGAGTGGCCTGCGCCCTGAAAGAGAGCAATCCGTCCATCCGCGTCATCGGGGTGCAGACGGAGCGCTTGCCCTCGATGCTGCGCGCCCGGGAAATGGGCCAGCCGGTAACACTCTCCGCCGAAGCAACCATTGCCGATGGTATTGCTGTACGGCGGGCTGGAGAGATCACGCTGCCCTTGGTTGAGCGCTACGTCGATGAGCTCGTTGCAGTGGACGAAGAGGAGATAGCCAGCGCCATTCTGGTTTTGCTCGAAAAGGAAAAGACGCTGGCGGAAGGAGCCGGGGCAGTCGCGCTCGCGTCCTTACTGCAGAACAAGACCTCATTGAGCGGCGAAAAAACTGCCGTGCTGGTCTGCGGCGGCAATATCGACGTTAGCCTTCTCGCCAGGATTATCGAACGAGGTCTGGTCAAGGATGGCCGTCGCGTGCGTATTCGTGTCCATCTCTCGGATCGGCCAGGAGCACTGCATCAACTAACGAAAATCCTCGCCGATCAGCGGGCCAATATCGTCGAGACTTTGCATAACCGCGCCTACTATGGCGTTAACCTGGGAGATACGGTGATCGATATCACGTTGGAGACGAGAGGTTCGACGCACATCTTGGCAATCGGACAGGCTCTTGAGGAAGCACACTACCGATATGAGCGAATTCAGTAGCTGGTTTCAATCGCTTCCAATCGATCTATGCCTTACAGCTCCGAATCTAACGATAGGAATGAATCGATGTCTGACTTTTCTAGATTAAAGCGGCTGCCGCCGTATGTATTCAATATCACTGGAGAACTGAAGAACGCGGCACGCGCGCGGGGCGAGGACATCATCGATTTCGGGATGGGCAATCCCGATGGGGCCACGCCAAGGCATATCGTCGACAAGATGATTGAAGCAGCCGGCAAGGCGCCGACCCACCGGTACTCCTTGTCCAAAGGGATTCCGCGGCTGCGCAAGGCAATCTGCAGCTGGTACAGCAAACGGTACAACGTGGAGCTCGATCCAACGACGGAGGCCATTGTAACCATAGGATCCAAGGAGGGTATTGCCCATCTATGTCTGGCCACGCTGGATCATGGTGACGTCGTCGTAGTGCCAAGCCCAAGCTACCCGATCCATATTTATGGCCCGGTGATTTCCGGCGCGAACATCCACGGCGTTGCCGTGCACAACACAGATGAGTTTCTAGCCGAGCTCGAGCACAGCATTCCTCTCATGTACCCGCGCCCCAAGATGCTGATCCTCAATTTCCCCGCCAATCCCACCACACAGTGCGTTGAGTTGTCGTTCTTCGAGCGCGTCGTCGCTCTATGTAAGGAGTTCGGAATCTACCTCGTGCACGATTTGGCCTATGCAGATATCGTCTTCGATGGTTATCGTGCGCCCTCGATACTGCAGGTCCCCGGAGCAAAAGACGTCGCTGTCGAATTCTTTACTTTGTCGAAGAGCTACAACATGCCTGGCTGGCGGGTTGGATTTATGGTCGGTAATCCCGGCTTGGTTGCAGCGTTGGGGCGCATCAAGAGTTATTTCGACTACGGCATATTTACACCGATCCAGGTAGCTTCGATTCTTGCGCTCGAGGGGCCGCAGGATTGCGTTCATGAGATTTGCGACAACTACCGCAAGCGGCGGGATGTGCTGGTGAAGGGCCTTAATGCTATCAATTGGCAGGTGTCTCTGCCAAAGGCGACGATGTTTGTCTGGGCTGCGATCCCCGAGCGCTATAAGCACCTTGGCTCTCTCGATTTTTCAAAGAAACTGTTGAGCGAAGCCAAGGTCGCCGTCAGTCCTGGTATCGGATTCGGCGAATACGGAGACCACCATGTACGCTTCGCATTGATCGAAAATGAGGAACGTACCCGGCAGGCTTTGCGAGGAATCAAGCAGATGCTTTATCAGGATATCGCTGTAGGTGTTCCGGCAAAATGAACGTCGCCGCTATTCAAGATGGAAGACTTCTTCGAGGCTGTGCATGCTGTCGTCGGGTCCGCCGTCCAGTCCTTCGAAGTATTTGCCCATCTCTTTCTGCCAGCGCTCGTTCACTGAATGCCTTTTCATTCCGGCGAGCGCCTGTTGAAAATCCGGCGTTTCCAGGTAACCGACGAGCAATCCGTCCGGCCGGAGGAAGAGCGAGTAATTGTGCCATCCTGATTGTCGTAATGCATCCAACATCTCCGGCCAAACATTGGCATGGGCTCGTTTGTAATCTTCCAGCATGTGCTGTTTGACCTTGAGCAGGAAGCAAATTCTTTGCATCACTTTCTTCCCTCTGACTGGCAACAGAAATATTCTTTAGCATAGCTTTTCTGGAGAAATATGGCTGCAATTCGCGCAGGATCTATGGTCGGAATTCTTTTTCTGCTTTGCGTATGTGGAGTTTCAAGCGCAGGTGCTCAACAACCGCCGGCTTCTGCAACCTCAGGAAACGGGATCGTGCGTGAGGATATCGAGTGGCTCGATGTTCGAACGCCGGATACAGGAGTGACGAATCTTCCGCGCGTGCTCTTGATTGGAGACTCTATTACGCGAGCCTACTATCCTGCTGTCGAAGACAAACTCAAAGGAAAGGCAGTGGTGGCAAGATTGGCAACTTCGAAATGTGCCGGCGATCCAGTGCTGGTTCAGGAAGTCGCTCTTCTTCTCAGCCAATATCATTTTGACGTGATTCATTTCAACAACGGCATGCATGGCTGGGGATACTCTGAGCAGAGTTATCAGAATGGTCTCAAGGATCTACTCGATACGCTCAAGAGAGATGCTCCCGGAGCGCGCCTCATATGGGCAACGACTACTCCTGTCCGCGACACCGCAGACTTGAGTCATCTGGCCGATCGCACCGAACGGGTAAAAGCAAGAAACAAAAGGGCAGCAGCGATCATCGCCCCACAAGGAATTCCAGTGGACGATCTCTACACACTTGTTGTCAACCATCCGGAATATTGGAAGCCCGATGGCATTCATTTCAACGACAGTGGAGTCGCAGTCGAAGCAACCCAAGTCGCTCAGCACATCAGCGAATTCCTGAAATAAGTACGAACCTTTCTTGGCAAAGTATGAAGCGCCGCGAAAAGGGGTGCCTCGTTCTTGGTGCCGTGTCGTTCGGCCGAGAGCTAGCAGACCACAACAGTCTGCAACAAGATCTGTCTCTCGACTCTTTGATCAATGAAAGTCATGAGAGCGGATGGCAAGATCCACTGCCTTCAGCTCTTGAAGTCGTTTGGCTTTGATATGTACAACACTGTCCTGATTCTGGAGCGGACCCTCCACCAAAATAAATTTTGCCCGGCTGACCAGAACACGCTGGCGCTCGTAAAGATCAGGCGTGATGATGACGTTGAAGATTCCACTCTCATCTTCGACGGAGAGAAAGATAAATCCCTTCGCTGTGCCCGGTCGCTGCCGTGCAATGATGCATCCGGCTGCACGAACAGCTTCTCCATCCCTGCGGCTCTGCAACTCACTTGCGGCCAGGATATTCTGCTGTCTCAGTTCGCCCCGGCAATAATGCATCGGATGCCGTCCGACGGTGAGGCCGGTGCCCGAATAATCTGCGCTCAGCCGTTCCTCTGTAGTCATCTTCTTGAGACGTGAAGCAACAGACTGTGATATTGCATCCGTTTCGATCGACTTGAGCAAAGGGCCGGCTGGCCTTCCCGCTTGTTCGACCTGCCAAAGCGCATCCCGGCGATGATGAACCCCTCCCAATTGATTCAAGGCGCCAATGCGAGCCAGAAGCGTGAGATCGTTGCGTTTGCATAACGGTACGCGTATCACAAGATCCTCGGACGAGCGAAAGGCGCCTTCTTGCTTTCGGGATTTCACGATCGCTTCCGCCAGTTCCTGTTTTAATCCCTTGGCGTACATCAAACCTAGGCGTAGAGACACGGCACCATCCTCAGCATGCTCGATCGTGCAAAGCCAATCTGAGATCTGTACATCCACCGGTCGAATTCTGAGCCCGTGCCGTTGTGCATCTTTTACCAACACTGCGGGCATGTAAAATCCCATCGGCTGGTTGTTAAGAATCGCACATGTGAAGGCAGCCAGATACCGTACTTTGAAATACGCGGATGCGTAGGCAATCAGTGCGAAACTGGCAGCATGCGACTCCGGAAAGCCATAGAGCGCAAAAGAGCTTACGCTCTGCACGATTTCTTCCTGGGTAGCTACATCAATCCCATTTTCTGTCATACCGCGCCGCAACTTTACTTCCAACTCCTTCATCCTTTGCCATGAACGTCGCATGCCTACGGCTCGGCGTAATTCTTCTGCTTCCGCTCCAGAAAAATTGGCGGCAATCATGGCAATGCGTAGGAGTTGCTCTTGAAAGAGAGGAACCCCCAAAGTCCGCTTCAGTACTTCCTCGAGTGACGGGTGTGGATAAGTGACTTCTTCTTTCTTCTGCCGCCGCCGCATATAAGGGTGCATCATCCTGCCGACAATCGGTCCTGGACGGATTATGGCGACCTGCACAACCAGATCGTAGAACCGGTCAGGACGATTGCGGGGTAAAGATGCCATTTGCGCACGGCTTTCTACCTGAAACATGCCCACTGTATCTGCGCGTTGCAGAGTTTCATACACCACAGGATCCTGTGGCAGTTGGGCCAGATCGACCCGCTGCCCATAGTGTTTGGGAATAAGCTCAAGACAATCCTGAATGACCGCCATCATCCCAAGACCGAGCAGGTCAACCTTAATCAAGCCAAGATCAGCGCAGTCCTCTTTGTCCCATTGGACGACAGTGCGGCCTGGCATCGACGCACGCTCAAGCGGTACCACTTTGTTCAATTGTCCTTGGCATATCACCATTCCGCCGGAGTGCTGGCCGAGATGCCGGGGAAGGTCCTGAATACGCATGCAAAGCTCAAGAAATTTTCTGGTGCGGGAATGCTCGAGATCGAATCCGGCGTGCTCGAACGAATTCAGCATCGTGTCATTCTTTCCCCGCCACTCCCATTGGCTGACAAGACTTGTCAGACGTCCAAGTGTTTCCTCATCGAATCCCAATACCTTCCCAACTTCCCGCGCAGCAGATTTGCCACGGTAGGTGATTACATTGGCGGTGATCGCGGCCCCCAGTTCGCCATAACGCGTGTAGATGTATTGGATTGCCTGTTCGCGCTTGTCGCCAGAAGGAAGGTCAAGATCGATGTCGGGCCATTCACCTCTGTTCTCACTCAAGAAACGTTCGAAAAGCAGCTCCATTCCAATAGGATCGACAGCAGTAATTTCCAGCACGTAACAAACGGCAGAATTCGCCGCACTGCCTCGTCCTTGAATCAATATTCCATTGCCTTTGCAAAACTCTACGAGATCCCAAACAATAAGAAAATATCCCGCAAAACCAAGCCTCTTTATCAAAGCCAGCTCATGTTCAGTCTGCTTTCTAACCCGCTCCATAAATTCGCGTTCGTGGTTGGCGCCATACCGTTTGATGATCCCCTCATCGACGCGCTTGCGCAGAAAGCTATCCATCGTTTCTCCTTCGCCGACCGGATATCGCGGAAATTCGTAGCCAAGGTCTGTGAGGACAAACTCGAGTTGTGTGGATAACTGGAGAGTATTTTCGATAGCACGGGGGATATCGCGGAACAGCTCAGCCATTTCGCGTGCGTTTCTAAGATGGCGCTGATTGTTGAGGGCGAGCAGTCGCCCCGCCTTATCCAGACAGGTATGGTGGCGAATTGCAGTGAAAACATCGAGAATTTCTCTATCGTATGCCGCCGCATAACGAACCCCGTTGGTTGCCACAATGGGCAGTTGCAGAGATCCGGCAATTCGAAGTGCAGCCTGGTTGCGCCATTCCTCTTCGCGTTCATGATGCCGTTGCAGTTCGATATAGACATGATCTCGGCCAAAGATGCGAACCAGTTGTTCGGTCACTGCACGCGCTTCCTGTTCTCCGCCGCTAGCCAGTGCTGCTGCTAACGGTCCTTCGTTTCCTCCTGTTAAACAGACCAGGCCGGATGAATACTCCTCAAGATCGGCCAATGTGGCTGCCCCCTCGCTCTTTGTTTCTTCGCGCAGCTTGAATTTTGTGATCAGTTGGCAAAGGTTTTGATACCCAACACGAGATGTGCATAGCAAAGGAAGGCGTGAAGGACTGTTTGGCCATAGGTGTGGAACCCATGCCGGCGGTCCCAGGTGGGGCGGAAAACCAGATACGGCGATTTCCGCACCGACATGCCCTCGAACACCGTTCTTGACTGCTGAAGTGTGAAACCGGGCTGACCCATAAACGCCATTCCGGTCCAGTAAGGCGATTGCCGGCATGTTGAGCTCCGCTGCACGCTGAACCAGTTCTTCAGGCAGAGATGCGCCTTCAAGAAAGCTGAATGCACTCGTGGTGTGGAGCTCGATATAGCTCTCAGTCATACAAAGCATCCATTCGCCAGCGTTCATCTCGAAGATCATGCGTGATGCAACAGCAGAGCAACGAGCCATCCTTTGTTCGCGCGACAAGATCCCATTGCGCAACTGACCAAAACGTTTCGTTCCACCAGTCTCCCGCCAAAAACCATGGTCCATAGGCGCGTTCAACCGTGTATCGTATTTCTCGAAAAAGAAAAGATTCGGGTGTGTGGTTGCTCAGACAAACCGGGATCTCTTCAGGCGGCCGAATTTGCCGCAGCGCGGTTCGTGGCCTATCGGACGCGTCTTCTGTTGGAAGAGTGGCAGCCGATGGAACAATCGAGGGGAGAACGAAAGGCTCAATTGAAAAAGCATCAGGCCGGTGCGTGTCTTTGAGCACGGCCCTGCCCACACTGTCCTCTCCTACAATGGCTCGTATCCGCCTCAGCGTTACGTCCAATCGCATCGGCTCTGGCGTCTGTGGGCAAAAAAGGCCAAGCTGCACTTTACTGGTACTGCCTGGATGAGCGCTCAAGCAAAGCGATAAAACAGCCGCTTGTGGCGGATGCGCCTGCAGATCGAGATCGAGCAATTTGAGCCAGAGCTGCCTGTCATTGCTAGGCAGCGCGGGCTGCACAGTGCGCGAATGTCTGGCGCCTCCTTCGAGCATGCAATCGAACGTTATAGAAGCAAGCGCAAATAGATTCGATTGGGCCCGAGCGATGAGCTGATCAAGCATGGTCGCCAGGATAAACAGCAACGACGTAAAGATCTCAACCGGCGAATCGAGCTCCACCTGTTCCTTCAGAGAGTAAACAGGCTCGATTGGAGTGAAGAGGTGAGGCGATTCTCCGCGTGCCAGTTGGCGCATTTGCTTGCCTTTCTGGCCAAGACGAGTGATCAGCTCTGTTTCCGGAAGGTTCGCCAGCTCTCCAAGTGTAGCGATCCCCCAACTGGAGAAGGTCGCCGAAAAGCTTTCAGCATCTTCGAGTGGGAGTGCGAGCACAGAAATCGGTAGAGGTGCAAGCGCAGAGGTCTCTGTTCCGGGCTCGACTACGAGTATCTCTGAGCTTCCTTGTTCGCCTTCATGTTGATTGGAGTCTGAGCTTGCCATGCCGCGAGCCAGGCATATCGCTGCATAAAAGTTGCCGGTGATTGCGATGCAGGCTCGAAACCCGAGCACTCGAGCCGCCTCCATCAGTTTTTCGCCTAACTGTCTGGGTGTTCCTAAAAGTTTCTCTGTGCCTGTAATGTCGAGTACAACAGTAAAACTACCGTCACTGCTCTGGTCTTCAATCCGTGGCGAAAACCGGCTTGTGCATTCGAGTAAAGCTGTCTTTGCGGTAAACTCCTCCGCATAGGAGCGCGTCCACACAATAACTTCAGGAAAAAGCTCTATTTCAACGCGCGTCATCCCCTGGACAATACCAAGCTCGAGTGCCCGATCATTGAGAGAGCACACTTGTTCTGAGGGTGGTTCGCCTTCTAGTACAGCGATAGCCCTTTGCTGCAATCCTGTCTGCAATTCGGGGTGTCCGCGAAGGAGCGCTTGCAAAGGAAATTCCCGCACGTGCAGGCACGTATAAAGCATCTTCATCCTTGGGTGTAGAGCAGAAGTGTCGAATATTCTGTGTGCTGTCATGCGCGTCCTGTCCATGAGCTTCGGCTGCGCCACTGCACTCCGGTAGACTGCGGTGGTTTGCGCAACGGAATGACATCTTCTGCATTGCCGGCCCATGGCTGGCTTATTCCCTGGGCGGGAAAGCGTTGGTGCTCCAACGACGCGCGATACTCCATGCCAGAATAGAGCGTGGAATCCGTAGTGAGCGGGTTACCGTGAGCAAGTCTGAGCACCAAACCAGCGCTGCTTTTTGCGCATGGATGCTGCGTCAACAGCAAAAAATTCAGTTGCGATCGCTCCGCTGCTGCGCGAAAACGGAACCAGGTCGCGAGCGGCACGCGTAAAGCATGTTCGGGAGAAATACTGCCCATATCGAGCACAATCGAAGCCCAGCCGCCGGCCTGTAACAGCAGATCTGTAACTTTCAGTGCCTGTTCAAGCCGGGACCACGGTTTCCCAGCGGAGAAGTTTCTCCCTCTTTTGATCGGTTGAGACGCTGGTTGCGGCCCCTTATCGACTTCTCGCAGTGGCCGCTGCTTGCGTACAGGCTCCCCGCAGCATGGAGCATGAGAGCCGAGCAAATCGCTGACTGAAGTAGAGAGCCCTTTCGCTTCGGTCCGCGGATGCGGACCAAAACCTCCACCGTGCAGTCCCTTGATGGCTGGCGGCGGTACAGTGTATTTTTCGGGAAAACTGAATTTTGGCAGAGACGATTGCCGGGCTTTCTCAGCGTGAGAAAAGCCGCACCGGACCCATAGCATGCGGGAGAGATCCACTCCGATTGCCGCTGCTGATTCTGGATGCAACGCATTCGAGACATCGACCCAGGCACATACCTTGCCTGCCTGCGTTACCCCAGCTAGAAAAGCGAGCGCAAGAGAGGTGCGTCCAGAAGACTCCGGTCCGACGATCTCGCTAATGGCTCCAACCGGAAAACCGCCTTCAAGCAATGCATCGATCTCCGGGATGCTCGTAGCAGCCAACGGCCGAAGAGCGCGAGGCTGAGGCGTGAGCGCGGAAGGAATGCGTTCTGCCAATACAGCTTCGATCTGTGCACGCAAAAGTGAGGAGGAAGGCATAGGCGAGTGTGTTCGCCTTATGTTCTCCTATGGGGTACCTATCTTGTCAACCTGGCATTCTGTGGGAAAACTTTAGGAAACACTCATTGCTGAAAACAAAACAGTTGCAGGGAAGCAATCGTGACAGCATCGGATTGGTAAAGTTGACCACGAGACCAGTCCCGATCAGAAGTTTGCGAGGGCCTGCTTGTCAGTTAGAAGCCCGGTTACGCATTAAGTCCAATATCTCCACACACTCTACACGAATATGCGACAAAATCAGTCGTATATTGAAAAAGTTGTGACTAGGTTGCTGCTTATCGAGTTTTGAACGGCTTTAGGAATGAAGCAATTTGGTAAACAGCAGAATGCAAACAGGATGTGTTACGACAAGTACGATCGCAGAGTGAATGCAGGTCGTTGGTGATCTTCCCAGAATCAGGGAATCTGCCCCAGAGAATTCTTCCGTCTTTGGTGTTGAAAGGATCGAGGGATGGATAACGGGCAGTTCTTTTTATAGCCATTTGTGAGTCGGTCGATCGCTTCAACTTCCTTCAGTCGTGAATGGAACGATCAGAAGGGATGCCACGTCCATAGTTAGCATGGGCTTCAACCTCCTTTTCACTGCTCGATTGAAGCGTTCAGAGGTAGTAGATAATCCAAAGAATTAAGACAGCACTTTAGGGGTGGAATGCTCGTTAGGCTCGCTCAGTTCGCTGCGTTAGGGATGGCTGGTATTTCGCTGATCTACTATGCAATCGTTCTCTTTAGTTCCTGGCAGTTCTTTCGCCGTACTCGCAGACAGAGCGAGCCGGTTCCCGCGGGCTTTACCCCGCCCATTAGTAACCTAAAGCCAATTCGAGGCCTTGATCCCAACGCTTACGAGAATTTCGCCAGCTTCTGCCGTCAGGACTATCCGGAGTATGAAATCGTTTTTTGTGTGAGCGACGCCTCTGACCCGGTGTTGCCTACCCTGCAACGGCTCATCCGTGACTTCCCCGATCGTCAAATCCGCGTGCTCTTTGGCTCCGGCCGCGATGCCGTAAACGACAAGGTGGCCAAACTCGCGCGAATGTCCGAGGAGGCCAAGTACGAAACGTTGGTGATTAGCGACAGCGATGTCCGTGTAGAGCCGGATTATCTGCGCACCGTTGTTGCCAAACTCGCAGATCCTAAGGTGGGAGCTGTGACCTGTTTCTACGTGCCCGTTCCTGAGGAAGAAAAGTCCTTTGTACAGCGTCTTCAATCCATCGGAATGCTTTCAGATTTTTATGCGGGCATCCTGGTAGCCAAGCAACTCGATGGGGTTAAGTTCGCGCTAGGACCGACAATTGCCACTACACGGAGGCATCTGGAATCCTTCGGGGGCTACGCCTCGATCGAGAATCGTCCGGCTGACGATTTGTTAGTGGGCCGCCTGATTGCTGACCAAGGCTATCAAGTAGAACTCCTGAACTATTCCATCTTGACGGTCGCCGATTTCCAGTCGTTGCGCGATCTCTTTCTCAAGCGCCTGCGCTGGATCGTAGTCATGCGCAATATGCGTCCGTGGGGTCATCTCGGATTGATCTTTACCCTAGGTCTGCCATGGGCCCTGGTGGCGGTTGCATTGCAGCCTTCACTGTGGCTGGCCATCGCATGCCTGGGTGCGTACTTCGCCTTTCGAGTCGCGATCACTGAGGCCATTGGAAGTTGGGGCCTCAAGCAGCCGCACATTTATAAGAAGCTGCTCCTGATCCCGGTATGGGATTTGATGGCAGCGTTGATTTGGCTGGCCAGCTTCACGCGAAATAACATCCGCTGGCGCGATGGCTATTATTACATCCGGGATGGAGAGCTTGTTCCGGTCGAAAAGACACCGACAGTCCGCGCCACTGAAAAAGCCGCCGAGCGAATCTGATCTTGAAGAATCTGCTCGTGCCCGCTGTTTGGGTCTATTAAGAAGCGTTCCGAATTCAATCCTCACCAGGAAGGAAGGCACGCGTTCGCGTGCCTTCCTTCACCACGAACGTACCTGCTGGCTTGCCATGGTTGTCTTTTTCGGGAACCGTGTAACGCGGGAATGAGGGGCGGTCGCGGCGGATGGTGAGCGTTCTCTCGCGAGTTGTGAGCCGCCGCCAATACGTGGGCAGCGGTATGCGCATAGCTGACCGCTGCCCACGCCCTGCTCTGCTAACCTTTGGAAAAAACTCCGAGTGGCGAATACTTGTCCGAGAGCCTCTCATTCCTGGCTTCGCGCCAGTTCACTCGAGGTAGAAAGAGCGACGGATCGATACGGTCCCGGTAGCGGATGGCAATCTCAATCAAGGAATCCAAAAGGGAATCCGAGAGAAGATGAGGCTTGAGGCCGAGATCGATCAGCTTTGAGTGTTTCGCGTTGTAATAGTGTTCCTCGGCCTCAACCCGGGGATCGGGAAGATAATCGATCTGTACGCGTAGTCCCATCTGTTCGCCGGCCGTCTTCACTAATTGCGCAAGTTGCAGTACAGAAAACTGTTCAGTGAATTGGTTGAAGACGCGAAACTCACCGCGGTTAGCGGGATTCAGGCACGCGAGCTCCACACAGCGCACTGTGTCGCGAATGTCTAGGAAACCACGTGTCTGGCCACCCTTTCCATACACGGTCAACGGGTGCCCCAGCGCGGCTTGGGCGCAGAAGCGGTTGAGAACCGTACCAAAAACTTCGTCGTAGTCAAAGCGGTTAATGAGCGTCTCGTCCAGGGCAACTTCATCCGTCACGGTGCCGTAGACGACTCCCTGATTCAGATCCGTAGCCCGAAGACCCCAGATTCTGCAGCAGAACATCATGTTGTGACTGTCATGAACTTTGGAGAGGTGGTAAAACGACCCGGGCTGCTTAGGGAAGGGAAGTACATCTTTCCGGCCGTTGTGCACGACCGTAAGGTAGCCCTCTTCGATGTCGATGTTGGGCGTCCCGTACTCGCCCATTGTTCCAAGCTTGACCAAGTGGCAGTCAGGCATGAACTCCTTCAAGGCAAAGAGCAGATTCAATGTGCCGACAACATTGTTTACCTGGGTGCCGACCGCGTGTTTGCGATCGATCATCGAATACGGTGCTGAGCGCTGCTCGGCGAAGTGAACGACGGCTTCCGGTTCGAAGGCCTGGAGAGTGGAAGCAAGGAAGTCATACTCGGTGACATCGCCGACAAACAATTCGATGGTTTTGCCGGTAAGCTCTTGCCATGCTCTCAGGCGGTCGTTGATCGGTCGGATTGGGGTTAATGTCTGCACCCCGAGCTCGTGGTCCCACAGCCGACGAACAAAATTGTCAATAATCCCTACCTCATGGCCGCGGCTCGACAGATAGAGAGCCGTGGCCCAACCACAGTAACCGTCTCCGCCGAGTACGGCAATTCTCATAGTTCCTCCGTTACAAGTCTCGTTAGAGAGACGTTCATGAGTGGTTTTCAGTTGCAATGTTGGGATTACGAGTACCTACGGGCCGAGCCGGGACAGTCAATATATGAATCCACTGACCGGAACTGTATCGCTTTAGCGGATGCGCGGTAAGAAAACACAAAAATCCAAAAACAAACTGCAATTGCGTCACAGAAATGATGCGCAAGAGACTTCGATCGGTTCATTTTTTCCCTAGTCCACGGACCGTATCAACCAACGGATGTCAAACAAATGCAAACAAAGACATTCGGAGTTCCCTGATAACGTGAAAACCCGGAGTTTCCACAGGAGTTGCAAGGATCGAGTCTTTTTTAAGCCGGAACCAAAAGCATCACTCCTCGGTCTTCTCTGCGTGATCTCTTTTCCGGATGGGCTTCTGCGCCACTTGCGCCAATGGAGGCGCTCACTGACTGTGCTCTTCGCTACCTCAGGCAAGTAGGTCTTAGGGTAAAGCAAGATTGGTATAGACCAACTTTCCTCCCCCCTTGGCAATCAGGTTTAGCCTCTCAGGCCCAACTAGGAGCTTGAGCCGCGCTACATCTGTGTCCTTGATCAAGATGTAATAACGTGACGGTTTAGACCAGAGTTGCTGGAATCGGGAATCATCAATGAAAACCCCCGGCGCGCCCGGCGCATTCGATCCGTATTCCAGATTGTTCCAGCGCCCATTCAGCAGCAGCTCAGAGCGGTTTGTATAAAACGCAACCGAGGAAAATGTGTAGTACTGACTGTCAAAAATGATCGTACCAGGAGGCGACTTAAGGATTGCGGTGGCCAGCGGCCGTGAAGAGAGAAATGGATCGAAGTCGACCATCGCCATCCGCGCCG
Source organism: Acidobacteriaceae bacterium (assembly GCA_036500845.1). Classification (GTDB taxonomy): domain Bacteria; phylum Acidobacteriota; class Terriglobia; order Terriglobales; family Acidobacteriaceae; genus PALSA-350. The sequence continues at coordinate 5,539 of DASYBJ010000133.1, read as the reverse complement.
CCTGAAAGAAGACGACCATCATCAAAGCGCTGGCCAGGAACGCTCGCTCGTTGCTTGCCCGAATCGTTCCAATGGTTCCGATCAGGAAGGCGAAGCCCGCGACGACCAGCGGAGGCCGGAGGTAGGCGAATGAGTCGAGCGTGAGGTCTTCCATGTGTCCGAGAGAAAGCTTATAGGCATTGGGGTGGCTGCTGAGCGCCATTGAGATATCGCCGGGGGTCGGCAGATGACGCACAGCAATCAGAACCGCGAGGATCGTGACAGTACACGCCCCGGCGACCACAGTTATCGCCCAAGTGCCCCTCTGAATCCATTTGCCGCCCATCGCCATAGCCGAGCCGAGGAGCAGGGCAAGAGCGGGGTAGCAGGGCATCGAATAGTACTCCTGGGTTGTCGAAAATGTGAAGAAGATCAAAATGAACCCAGTCCAACAAAGGGCCAACAGCCGCGTCCGTCCCGCCCGGTCCACAGGACGGAACGAAAGCTTGGCGACTGCGGGAAAATACACACTCCATGGGAAGAGCCAGATCAGATGAAACAGCCAAAAATAGAGGCGTGGAACTGTATTGTAGTCTCGTGGATAACGCAGATTCAAAAAACGCAGCAACTGTTCATTGATGAAGTAGAACCACAAAAAGCCATGATAGCGTCCCGGTCCGCTGTGCAGAGTGAATGCAAAATAGGGCGGATTTTGCACTGTAGCGAGAACATGCCAAGGGGCTGCGATCAATAGGATGATCGCAGCGCTTGTGAACGGGTGAAACCGGCGCCAGATTTTCCACTGAAAGAATTGGCGGGTGGCAAGCAGGTAAACGATCCCTGCCCCTAGCGGAAAAACAAGCGCGATCAAGCTCTTGAGTAGCAGACCGGTTGCCAGACACCCGGCTAACACATAAGCCCACGCGCGGGGATGCTGCTCCTCCTCGTCGAGCACGCGTAGAAACGCCCACATGGCGAGCGCTATGCTGAGTGTGAGCGTCACATCCGGGATCAGGATGCGCGTGAAGAGCCACAGGCCAATGCACGTGGCCATGCACAATCCCGCATAGAACCCTGCCACCTTCCCGAACGCCCACCTGCCGAAGCCCGCCGTCACCCATGCCAGGCCGATTGAGGAAAGCGCAATGGAAATGCGTGCTGTCCAATCGTACGGACCGAAGACCTTGTAACAGATCGCCATCAGCCAGTAGATAAGAGGGGACTTTTCGAGATACGCTACACCGTCCAAGCGCGCTGTAACCCAATCGCCGGAGGCGAGCATGTTACGCGCAATCTGTCCTTGTACCGCGTCAACATCATCCATCAGCGAGGGGGGCGAGACGATGCAAGCCAGGTGAACCCCTGCGGCAACGAGAAGCAGAACAGCTAAATAGGTGTACCAGCTCCTTCGGACACGAGTACCGGTGTTCGTGCTGTCGACAAGGGTGCCGACTGGATCCGCCATTTTTTCATCCAGAGAAACAGAATCATTAAACCCCATAAGTGATATCCGAGATTGGCCCGTCTTTCCATATGGAGCTGCAGAGTCCGCTCGATTGTTTCCATCCGGAAGAGTTCAGCATGCTCGGAAGCGCCTTCTCTTAGTGTATCGATCAGCAGTGAGCGCAAAGGACCGCGAAGCCACTCATGCGCTGGAATATCGAAACCAACCTTCCTTCCCTTGAGAATTGGTTTTGGCAGCTTATCTTGCATCAATTGCTTGAGCAGGTACTTCTGCTGGGAGCCCCGTATTTTGAACGAGTCCGGCAGCGTCGCGGCGAACTCAAGGATGCGGTGATCCAAAAACGGCGGTCGTACCTCAACCGCATGTGCCATGCTCATCCGGTCTGATTTGACCAGAATGTCATCGGCCAGAAAATATTGCTGATCAAACCTTAGATAGGAGCTGAGACGATTCGCTCTCGCCGTCTCGCGTGCCAGTGGGCTGAGGATGCCTACCAAGGAAGGGGGTAAAGGGCGCTCAACGAGCGCAGCCTTCTCGCGCTCCGAGAAGGTTCCGTTCCAGTAAATATGAGCTCGCTCAGGGCTCAGCAGGCTACCCTCGAGAAACCGCTTGAGCTTGTATTCGAGGCTTATCTTTTCATCCGAAGCTGGCCACAGACGCAGTCCGGCGAGCAGCGCGTGCCGCACGGTTGCCGGAATTGCTCGCACCCGTTGCGCCAATTGATTGGCTCGGTATGTCAGGTATCCGGCAAAAATCTCGTCCGCTCCTTCGCCGCTCAAAGCCACCGTCACATGCTCCTTGCACATACGCGAAAGGAACCAGACAGGTAGAGCGCCGGCATCGGCGGTCGGCTCATCGGAGTAGTAGGCGAATTCAGAAATCGCTGCCTCGAGTCCTTCCCGAGGATTGAGATCAAGCTGTTCGTGCTCCGTGCCGTACTGCGCAACCGTGTGGCGGATGCGATCTGTTTCGTCGAAGCTGCGTCCCAGGAAGGAGATCGAAAAAGTCTTCAGGCGAGATGTGCTCGCGGTCGCAGCATAGTGCAGGATCGTTGAGGAATCGATGCCGCCGCTCAGCCAAACTCCAAGGGGTACATCTGAGAGCAAGTGTTCGCGAACGGATTGCTGCAGCAACAAATCCAATTCTTCTTTGGCTTGTTCTTCGCTCAAGTCCCTTCGATCTTCGCTGCTCGCTGCCGGCAGCCGCCAATAAGCTTCCGAACGCACTTTCCCGTCGCGCCATTCGTACCAGTGGCCGGGTGGAAGCTTTTCAACTCCTTGGACCAGTGTCCACGGAGAGGGAACATAGTTCAGAGATAGATAACAGTCCAGGCCCTCCATGCTAAGGGTCCGCTCCACCTCCGGGTGGATGAGAATGGCTTTCAACTCCGAGCCGAAAAGCACGTCCTCTCCATATCTGGAAATGTAGAGTGGCTTGATGCCCAAGCGGTCCCGCGCTAACACGAGCCGCCGGCTCGATTTCTTCCAGAGCGCTACGCCGAACATCCCGCGCATCCGGCGGAAGCACTCCAGGTCCCATTCAAGAAACGCGCACAGTACCGTCTCGGTATCGCAATGGGTTTTGAAACGATGTCCAACAGCCTCGAGCTCGGCCCGTAGCTCGAGATGGTTGTAAATCTCTCCATTGAAGACGATGACCGTATCACCATCAGCGGAAAAAATCGGTTGGTTTCCTGAATCGAGGTCGATGATCTTCAGGCGAGTGGCGCCGAGCGAGCAAAGCCGAGACTGGAAGACTCCTTGTTGATCCGGTCCGCGGTGATCCAGGGTCGCTGTCGCGTTACGAATCCGGTCAGGATCGGAAGTCCAGCTCTTTTGTGTAAAGCCGGCAATGCCGCACAATGCAGGTTACCTCTCAAAAATGAACATAGCGCCGCGATCAGCAGCGCTTCGAGTCCATATCCAGCGACTTCTGACTCTCGAAGACCGTTGGTGGTGTCCGTCAGTCTTGCCCTGGGTATCTTTCAAGCTCCCACTGGCTACAAACAGCGGAACACCCCTCACATTCCAGCTTTGCCCAACTCTTACTACTATATCTGGTTCGACCAAAGTGCAGGCTTTCCGGATAGCTCAGGACAGAGAAAATAAATCCCCGAATGTACAATTAAAATAGGAAACTGGCAGGTCTCCTCACACCCGATTACGATTGACCTCCGGTCCTGAATCAAGCGCAACTCTTTACTGCTGGCGAATTGATGAACTCTCCCAAACCGCTGCATTTCAAAACGTTTCTGATGATTCTGGTCATGGTCATCGCCGGCCCCTTAGGAAACGTTCTCCTAGGCAAAGGCATGAAGCAGGTCGGCAAAGTTGCGGCGTGGCCTCCGAACGCATTCTTCCATCTCGGAATGCGCATCTTTTCCTCGGGCACCATCTGGCTTGGGGTCGCATCTCTGATTGCCTTCTTCCTAGCCTATATGCTGGTCCTGTCTTGGGCGGATTACAGTTATGTCCAACCAGCCTCCTCGTTCGCCTATGCCGTAGTTGCCCTTCTTGGCTATCTGTTGCTCGGCGAGGCTGTTTCCCCCCTCCGCTGGGCTGGGATCGCGGTCATCTGTTTGGGTGTTTTCGTCGTTGGCCGCACGAACCCGCAAAGTAGCGAACCGATGAGGTCGCAAGCTGGAGGCCGTGTCTAACCTTGGGCGAATTTCTTCTGTTTGCCATGATCATCGTGCTTGGCACCTGCGGCGAGATGTGTGTCTCGCGCGCCATGAAGGTCGTAGGTGAGGTTAAAGATTTCCGTCCTCTCGCTCTTGTCCGTGTGATCCTTCGCGCTTTGCGAGTGGGGTGGATGTGGGCCGGCGTCGGTATGATGGCCACCGCATTCTTTGCTCTGCTGGGTGCGCTGTCTTTAGAAAATGTAAGCTTTGTTGTCCCGGTTACAGCACTGAGTTATCTCGCGGGGGCGTGCGGGGGAGCCTTTTTCCTCGGGGAGCGCGTCACACCGCAACGTTGGCTCGGAGTCGCGCTAGTGGTCATAGGTGTCACACTGGTTGTTCTCGGAAAACGGTAGCAATTTCCGACAGCAAGCGCTCGCTCCATCATCGTTCGCTGTGCAACCGATCGGGCGAGATTTTTCGCCAACGGTGGGAAACCACAAATGTCCAGGACTAAATTTCCCAAGCCCGGTTCGGTCGATCGGGCTCCAATCGAGCCACGGCTGAACCCTTCAATCCGCCGCTAATAGCCGCAGACGCGCCGGCAGATAGGGACGGATGACGTATTGATACACACCGCCGCCTATCGCGCCACCCAACATAGGACCAACGATAGGCACCCACCAGTAATTGCCCGGCGAAGGAAAAGCCGAACTGCCCCAGCCCGCAAGAAAACAGAAGAGTCTCGGGCCGAAATCTCGAGCCGGATTGATCGCCCACGCCTCAAGATATCCCATGGAGGCGCCGATCAAAGCCACAAGCAAACCAATCATCAGTGCTCCTGTATTGGCTCCCGGCGCAACCTCGTTGTGCTGCTCGGTAATGGCGAAGATACCGAAAATCAGAAATGCGGTCAGGATAATTTCATCGCTGAAAGCGTGCATCGGCGTAATTGCCAGTCCCGGATGTGTAAAGAAAACCCCAGCGGCTCCTCCCGCAGCGCGCGTGAGATGCGCCGCATCGTTGAAATGATCAATCACAGGTGCATATAACACATAGACCAACGACGCGCCTAGAAACCCGCCTGCCACTTGAGCGGCAATGTAGGGCATCACCCTCCTCCAGGAGAATTTCCGGTAAAGGGCGAGTGCAAGTGTCACCGCGGGATTTGCGTGCGTTCCGGAAATCGAACCGGTGGCGTAAATCGCGATCGTCACGCCCAAACCCCACGCGATGCACACGCCCCAGTACGCTTGTTGATAAGGGCTGGGGTCATAAAGCACGTACATACAGGCAACCGAATCACCAAAGGCGAGGATGATGAATACCGCAATCACTTCCGCCAATAACTCACCGCCGATTTTCTTCATGAGCTCCCAGCACCAGCCTCGCCGTTCTATCGGACTAGATATCTCTCTCCTACCTCATTGAAGCTGGCGACCTCCCGCACTACCCAGCCCGCGTCCGCTCCTAGCTCT
>DASYBJ010000132.1:0-10684 GCA_036500845.1 Acidobacteriaceae bacterium | reverse complement strand
TCGGATGACTCGATCCACAATGCCCCGCGATCTGCCGGTCACACTCCTAGAATCGAATCAACATTCCCCAGTAAATGTAAGGTTGTTCTGACGATTCCCCTGAGTCTCTACGCCGTAATGAGGCTGGCGGGAGTAGAAATCCCGCACTTCGAACCGTCCTCCGATCGGCAGGTTCTGCAAGAGAGGAACGCCTTTGAATTGAATCAACGGGCGAGTATCAACGCCACCACCAAATTCAAGCGTCCCGGAGTCGTCCTGCCCCTTCACGTTTACGGTTCCGCTCTTTGTTGACGCCGAGCTAAAGTCCCCGTATCCACCTCCGAATGAGAGCCATGGCTGAAATGTCCGCGTGGAATTGAATTTCACCTTGATATGGGGAGAAAGGAACAGATATGCATACTCGGGGCTTACGACTGAGGACGGATAGATGATCTTCACGTCTGCAGTCGATGCGAGAAAGTCAACGCCTATGTAGAGAGTTGTGCGTTCACCAAGCAGTCGTCGATCGTACTCCGCAGCCAGTGCAAGGCTGGAGTTCAGATCGATCGTACCGCCCGCGGTCTTGCCGATACTCGGCGTCTCCGTCGCTCCGATAACGAGTCCGATTTCATTCCGACGAGGGGCCTGACGTGTTTGAGCAAACGCGGCTGTCGCAGTGAGGAAAGCGAGCCCTAAGACAATCGCATGCATTCTTGATCTGTACATTTCGTCTCCACCCCGGGCACCCAATGATTTGCCTGAGTGACCGGGTTTCTCGATGTGCTGCGTCCTACGTGAGCGCTTCGTCGATGAGAATGGCGACGCAATCCGAAAGTTACGTGAGCTTCCAGTTCACGTGGGAGGCGTCAAGTGCTGTGCGAGGAGAATCTCGATGGCCGTCGAGAGCAGACTCTTCGCGACGCTTCGGTCGGCTGTGGTTTCGCGAAGCATGAAGTGAATGTTGGCCGAGTGATCTTAGACGCAACATCCGTGGCCGATGAAAGCGCTTCATCGAGAAAAATCACACGATGTTCATCTGAAACTTTTTCACCGAGCGTTGTAACTTTCGTAGTCCCCGTCATTCTTACGATCGCGCAGAGTAATAGGGTTATCCTGAGCGTTGTTGCTTAACCAACGTAGGGAGGCTCTTGCGCACCGGGGTTTGCCCCAAAAGGAGTCAGTAGTATGTTGAAGTCAGTTCCTGGTCTTTGGCCGTCGCGCTCTGTCTCGGAGCTTCTGCATCTACGATGTATGCCGCCGAGACAATCGGAGATGGTAACACTTCCGTTTTCGTCATGACGAACGATAACGTTAAGAACGAAATCCTGACATATCAGCATGGATTCGATGGGCAATTCGCCCTGAGAGAACGCGTCGCAACCGGCGGCTGCGGCAGCGGTGGCACGACCGACCCGCTTCAGTCGCAAGGCGCTCTGACCATTAGCGGTGACCACACTCTTTTATTTGCAGTAAACTCGGCCAATGGTACAGTCTCAAGTTTTCACCTTCTCAACGGCATCCCGGTGTTCATCGACCAGGAGCACTCCAACGGAGCCTTTCCCACTGCAGTGACGGAGCACAACGGCACCGTTTACGTTCTGAATGCAGGCGGCAGTGGTGCAGTGGTTGCATTCAAGGCAGATAGTCTCGGACGACTTCACGAGATTCAGAACTCATCCACTTTCCTGACCGGCACTAACTCAGGCGCCTCCTCGATCTCGGTGAGCCCCAACGGTAGATGTCAGCACAAATTTTCTAGAGCCCGTAACCATTACGACATCATAACGTCCTAATGTTAAAACCGATGGCCCGATCCACATGCAATTTCCTTTGCGTGGTTCGGTTCACACCGGCGATTTCAAAAGGGAGCAGTCGAATATGAATGACGTTCGCAAATCATTTGAACAGGGAGGGCAGCAGTCGTTTTGTGCGCCTGAATCGAACCTCAATAGCTCGCTGGGCTCCGCTTCCTCTTCGGCTGATTGTTGAATATGGCTTTATGTATCGCGGCTTCGCCAAGGTGTTTTATCTGGCTAGTTGATCGACTGGGGCAAGCCTGCATTCGCGTTGAAGAAAACTCGACGAAATTGAGGAGATAATCATGACTTCAGACCGCGGCAATATCCTCACATTTGATAAGGGCGTTGATCTGGATCTGCGAAACAGACGGCAGCGGCGTGCACAAAGCCAAGTGATAGAGGCAGAGAGGATGTCGGCGATCGGCAGGATGGCATGCTCGATATCCCACGATATGCGCCACTCGCTCACGGCGATCTATGCGAACGCCGCGTTCCTCGAGCGCCACGATATGTGCACGAGCGTGCGAGCTGATCTGCTGCTCGAAATTCAGGAAGCAGTGCTCGCGATGACGGAGCGCATTGATTCACTACTGCAATTCGGTAGTAGCGGACGGAAAAAGCCGCTCGTCCATGAGCGCGTTTCCTGGGTCGTCGAGAAAGCCGTTGCGGCAGTGAGGTGTCATCCAGACGGGCAGAACGTGCCCATAACAGTCGGCAAGTTACCGCCGGCCGAGGCAGACATCGATGCGAGGAGTCTCGAAAGTGCCATATATAACTTGCTGCTCAATGCCTGCCAGTCTGCGATACGCTCTACTCACGTGCCTCAGGTGAAGGTCCACCTTACGGAAGTCGATGAACGGATCTACGTCACAATCTCGGACAATGGTCCCGGTATACCTGCCTCGGTCCGGAGTACGTTGTTCGATCCGTTCGTGACCGCAGGAAAACCCAACGGAACAGGCCTGGGGCTCACCCTGGCTCGTCGCATAGCTGAAGAGCACGGTGGTAGCGTCTGCCTCAAGGAATCGAATCCAGAGAGAACGGTGTTCACGCTGAGTCTGACGAAGACCAGATCATTGCCTTAAAAAAATGAGAGTGACAGAGCCGGCTTCGAAGCCTGCAACGATCGATCTGCGAACTGCTCATAAAGGATCAACAACTGGCATGCCCAAGGGTGGATTCGTGAAGCGAAGTTTGGAAACAAATGACCTGAAATTTGCCGGCAAGGTGGCGCTCATCACCGGCGGGACTCGCGGTATTGGCGCAGCGACCGCGAGACGTGTAGCGGAGTTAGACGCAAAGGTTGTCATTACGGGACGGCGCGGGCGCGAAGGGCGACTACTGGTCGACGAAATCACACGCAAAAATGGATCTGGGGAGAGGTAAAGATCCTGGCGAAATCGTCACACACGTCTAATTTTTTTGAGAAGAACCTGACGCCAATGTGCGGCGTAGTCGTTCCATCTCAGGGATTGGTTCCCGGTATTCGAGCTCCTTCCGTAATCGACTTGTGTCGTACGCAAACATTCTGCTCGAAGTTACCTGCCGCGTTGGCCGTAACGGGAAATGAGCATGGGGGCATGTTTGACAACCGTTCCGCCATCGTCAGAGTATAAGCTTCGCCGACGTTGAACACTCGGCCGGCGGCACCCGGATGGAGAGCAGTGTGATTGATCTCGCGCCGCTCGCAGCGTCGCGGTTGAAATTCCTGATAGGCTGTCACGCGCTCGAGCGCCTCCCGGAGTTCCTTGATGTCGCGGAGTGCCTCATGGCTCCCTCTGGCATCCAGCCAACGCCGCAGCGCCGCGGCCATCGTTCCCAATTCTTCGAACGGAAACCCGTAGCGGTGACGGTCCAGCCATTGCAAATACGCTACGGCGTATTCTTCTCCTGGCGCCGTTCTTCTCCCTCCCGTGCACACCGGCAGAGCACGCCGCGGCTCCTGAGGCAGAATCTCTTCCAGTCGAATGTCCACTCGCCAGTTGGCCGTGAAGTCGTATTCGGAGCGGAATGATTCCCGTGAGTGCAGCCGGAAACGGGATAGCAACCTCTCGAGCGGGTTGTCCTCAAGGCTGATGCCCCCCAGATATGCAATCCCGTAATCCTTGCCCTGGATGCGGAAGCAATGCAGGTGCTCGCCACTCCAGTCGAAAGCGATCTGAATATATTCATGGAGTTGAGCGATGCTGGTCTCGCTTGAAATTAACAAGCGCCGCCAGATCATCGGGCTGATCCCGGCCAGCACGAGGCGCAATTGGTAGATCGTAGTTGGTCGCTGAAGAAGTTGCGTCATCCCAGGAGCTTAACCAAGTCTGGCTTCTCCCCCAAATGTTCCCCCCGGATTCGAATGCTCTCGAAGGTATCTCCGAGCATCTCACACGGGGTCAATTCGAGGTGGTCCTCGCTCACGAGTTGTGCCACGTCCGAAGGCGGTACAAACTTGGCGGCTGCGGTTCACATGCTGGTCGAAGCGCTGTTCTGGTTCCATCCTCTGGTGCGGTGGATTGAGGCTCGACTGGTGGAAGAGCGGGGGCGGGCGTGCGACGAAGAGGCACTGCGGACGGCGAGCGATCCGCAAGCCTATGCCGAAGGCATTCTCGAGGTCTGCAAGTTCTACGTAAAGTCGCCGTTGCCGTGCTTGTCCTGCGTAACTGGAGCAAGGCTCAAGGGGAGAGTGGAAGAGTCAATCAAGCTCCAGCATCAGGGGAAAAAGCGAACCTAACGAAAAGTTTGCAGAGGTTCATGAGCGCATGACGACGTTCCTCGAGCCGCGTGACTATGAAGAGTATCTGGGTCCCGCGGAACGTGATCCCGTGCATCTCTTGCGGATTCTTCCTGCCGAGAAGATGAAGATGCGATTGACCGAGAACAGCCCTATCGCGAATACCCAGGCAAACCTATTCGATGTTCAATGAACCAGATCTTCTCTATCCGACCAAGCGGAAGATGTAGTGATGGGAGAGGAATTCGGCCAAGACCAGAACAAGAGTGACAGCAGCGAGAGTGATTTGCACTCTCTCTCCCCAGAGGCGCCGGCTGGAAACCGGCTGCTGCCTCCACTGAGAAGAGGGCCGTTTCCGGAGTGATCGAATTCTCCAGATCATGTACAGGTTGATGCAGGACCCGAGGACAGCGAGCGCCATCATGGGAATGCGTATGGCGTCTTGGTGAAGTCCGGTTGCAGGTCCTTTGGCTCCCGCTGCAACCGTAGCGAGAGCTCCCAATCCGATGACTAATCGCACGCCGCTGAGCGCCATGACGAGGGCGCAGGCGCTTTGCAACGCAATGAAAAAAAGGCTAGTTAGACCGACAGCCCAACGGCGGACTCCTCGGTCGCTAGAAAGCTCACGTGTCTCAGATCGCTGCGACGCGACCACTGCTCGCTCGGTAGCCACTCGGATTTGACGCTCAAGTCTCGACGAGGATACAGGAAAAATTAGGATCCTCAGGGCAAAGGCTGCACCTGTAACCATCGCTCGGTTCAGCCGGTCTCACTTCAGATTACGATCCTGTTCGATTTCGAAATCATCATGCGGTGATCGGGCTACGAGTGACAAAATGTTGACCTTCTTCTTGATAGCAGCTCACTTGAGCGCTCCCGTGAACAACGAGCAGCTGATCAGCATTCAGCCGTCCCCCGCGGCGGTCTCTGAGATCAAAGCACAGACCCCACGATATTTCCTGAACGTAGGAGGAGCTGAGATTGAGGTCGACATTAGCTTGGAAAACTCGGCACTCCGGACGGAAGACGTCCTGGCATGGGTACGGAGAGCAACTGAGGCTGTCAGGACGTACTATGGGAAATTTCCAGTTCGACGCGCTCGAGTGAGCGTCATTCAGAACAATGACGACGATCAATCGATTCATGGAACGACCTGGGGGGATGTGGACGGATTTCAAGGTGTTTCAAGGATGCGCCTCGGTCGAGCCGTATCGCGAGCTGATCTTGAAACCGACTGGATCGATACCGAAATCCGAACTATCGCCCATCCTTCACGTGGGAGATCGGGCCATCGGCACAACTGTGTTGAGTGACTTGTATCAGCATTGGAAGGACGCTCCAGTGAATGTCAATTTGGATCAACTCTGGGGCGAATTGGGTATGCGACTTGGGCCGCATGGAATTGAACTCGATTCGGATGCACCGCTTGCGGAGATTAGGAGCGCTATCACCGCGAGACCTTTGCACTAACGACGATTGCGGCAATTCGATCTCACGCGGAGAATGTTTTGACGCCCGCGCTTAGATGTTGAACCATCCGCGCGGGCGTGGTTTCGGAGTGTTGATTAGAGAGCAGCAATGCCGTTGAAGCGGCAGTCTTCGGAAGGCCCTCGATGTCACCAAATTGGTTGAGGGTTCCGTCTGGATTGATGGTGAAGACACCGACGGCACCGGCCCCGGACTGAAGATTGAAGAGGTACTTTCCGTCGCCGCTGATGGTGATGTCGAGGTTGTTTACCCCGTCAGGTAATGTACTGAGAATCGTGTTGGCAATCGCCGACAACGCGCCACTCGACGCAATCCGCTACTGTGAACGTGGCAGCGTTATCGACGTACACCCATTTGCCGTTAGGAGTGATGGCATTCCAACAGTTGCCGTTGCCAAATGTGGGAAGGCTCTGGCTGATTGGAGTGAGTGAGCCGTTAGTGTGATCGTGTATGAGGAAATGCTTGACGTGTCGGTTCCATTGTTGGGCTGATTCTCGGAGATGATGAGTTGCCCATCAGGAGTGAACGTCGTGGCGAAAACTGCAGGAGTAACGCTCTTGTTCTTGACAACCGTACCGAGCGTGCCGTCAGGATAAACAGGGAATACGTCGATGCTGTTCGTCGCCTTTTCGATCACAAAGAACCACTACGTGGCTCTTTGACAATACGAGTTATGATGTCTCCATGACAATCGCACGGGATTCTCTTCTTTGAGGAGCTCTATTAGGTCTGTGCAGTGCTTAGAGCTCAAAACTATTCCAATCCTTCGCGAAAGATACAGCAATGGGACGCGCTCTCGCACCATACTTCTCGAAACGCGTTTGGCGCATATCGCGCAAACGTCAGTTCGTGACAAAGACTTGGAAGTTTTGCAAAGTTCGTTCGCCTGTAGGTGGAAATTGCCTACAAACAGAATGGGGCCCCGGAAAAAACTGGTCAAAATCCGCCGTGCAGATTGCCCTTGGTGACAGCGTTGTTGGGTTTGGGCCTATCTGGCTCGTTACACACACCGCGTTGCCATCTCCAACCATCGTCTGATCGCCTTCCATGACGATCGAGTCTCCTTCCGCTGGAAGGACTACGGTCATGGCGGCAAGCAGAAGCTCATGACGCTTGCTGCAGACGAATTCCTGGGACGTTTCTTACTCCATATTCTGCCCAAGGGGCTGGTGCGTATCCGTCACTTCGGGATGTTCGCTAACCGCAGACGCACGGCTACGCTCGCCCTTTGCCGCTCGCTGCTCGGGCAGCCATCGGTTGCAGCTCCCCATCTCTCCGCAGCAACTCTGCCCGCTCTGCTCTGGTGTTATGTTCCTGGTCGAACGGCTGACAGCCCATCAGCTCCATCTCCGCGCCATGCCGGTCTGCTCCGAACAACAAAGCTCTTTGGACAGCTCGTAATCTCATGACTCACCTGGCTTCGATCAACGCCCGCAATCGCCGTGTTCAGCCACGCAACGCCGTTGTGCGCCCGTCTCGCTCCTGCGCCTTGGCAAACAGGCGCCGCTCTGGCTGCAACCTGCACCACCCTTCATTACCTCGTTCTGCAGCTACCCTGCCGCCCTTCACACTCCTCCTTGAAAAGCAGCTACAACCCTGGCAAATTACAATCGAAATCCCATAGGCAGTCCCGCATCCACCGCGCCAGCGGCTCACTTCAAACGGCTCTATCGTAACCGCCACAGCAGCCGCGACTCACCGCATCTCATCTAGGCGGTCACGATAGAGTCCTACCGTTTCTCGGGAACTTCCGCTGACCCGGTGTCCGCGAGCCACAGATCCCTCCAAGTGGTTTCGCTCTGGTCGGCATGACGTATTGAGAGCGGGTATAAGGGCCAGGTGACGAGAAGCGCGTCGGTATCTATCTTGGAAGAGGGCGGCCGTCTCGGTCTCAAGTGTTTACTGTTGAGTTATTCCGGGTGGGCGACGATCCTATCGCAGTCCGCAAAAGATCCCTTTGGCTGCGCTATTCAACAAAAAAGCGCGGGTTCTTAACACTGGCCGACATATCGACATATCGGTAGTAATTTCATCGCCATTCGGGGAAAAGACAGATGTCCGATCTACGCTGGTTCACAAATCAGTTGTGCGTTTGAAACTGACCTTCAACTGAAATCCGATAGTGCTTGGGAGCCATCCCCGTCATTCGCTTGAAGGCATGGCTGAATGCGCTCTCCGATGTGTAGCCCAGTGATTGAGCAAGTTCAGAAACCGAAATCTTATCTTCCCGGAGGGCGTGTTCTGCAAGACGCATGCGCCATTCAGTCAGATACGTGAGAGGACCGACTCCAGCGACTTTCTTGAAATACATTGCAAACGTGGTCCGGGACATCGCCGTGGCTTTGGCAAGATCCTCCAAATGCCATGGGTGGCCTGGATCACTATGCATCAAGCGAAGAGCGGGAGCAATCCGTTGATCCCTTACAGTTCTAAGCAGACCCTTGGCAGAGGAACCGGCTATTTCCAGATACACGCGCAGGATCTGAATGAACATGAGCTGTGTGAGTTGAGAGGATGCGAGACCAGTTCCTGGCAGTTGCGAGGACTGCTCGCTGACAAGCTGATGCAACAGCCACTGGAGGACGGATGCCTGTGGGCGTTCCGCCTGGATATGAATCAACCGTGGTAGGGCCTCCGCCAAACGCCATCCGCTCACCGGGTCCAGCCGAACATGCCCTCCGATCTGAACACAATCTTCGCCCTCTCCAATCTTTGCGAATTTGCTCCGATCGCCGGAAAATATGTCGTTCGCATCAAGGGGACTTACGTCCAGGCCACCAGAAAGCGTGAAGGAACGTTGTGCGGAGAGCAAAATCACGTCTCCCTCTTCCACGCGCACAGGCTCTTCTTGTTCGTCGATGCGTAGCCAGCAATACCCGTTGACCAAAGCAAAGAATTTGATTTTGTCAGGTTCCGGAAAGCGAATACCCCATGAGCCTCCAGCGGTAAATCCTCCAGAGAGAACAGGCTGAGCATCGGCGAGTTTCAGAATGTCGGAAAGAGGGTCAGCCAACGATCTCGTACTATCGAACATGGAATTCGTACCCATAAGCATTCACAGTTCAAGAATATCAACCTAAGCTGGTGAACAGATATTGAGGAGTATGTGAAATGCGCACGCCACAAGAACCTGTTGGCTCCGGATTTGGAGCAGCATCGACAACGAACGACGTCAATCAAGGCATTGATCTTTCAGGTAAGACCGTCATTGTCACGGGAGGTTATGCTGGCCTCGGACTTGAGACCACTCGTACGCTTGCCTCAGCCGGAGCCCGAGTTGTTGTGCCGGCCCGCGACCTGGATAAAGCTCGGCATGCATTGGCTGGAATCAAGCAGGTCGAGATCGAAGGAATGGATCTGATCGATCCTGAATCCGTTGAAGTCTTTGCAAACCGTTTCCTCGCCTCTGGAAGGAGCCTCGACATCCTGGTCAATAGTGCTGGCATCATGGCGCTTCCTGAACTGACGCTCGATGACCGTGGCTATGAATATCACTTCGCGACCAATCATCTGGGGCATTTCCAACTCACGACGCGGCTGCTTCCCGCGCTGC
The DNA here is from genome assembly GCA_036500845.1 of Acidobacteriaceae bacterium. Taxonomy (GTDB): domain Bacteria; phylum Acidobacteriota; class Terriglobia; order Terriglobales; family Acidobacteriaceae; genus PALSA-350. Next base: position 1,143 of record DASYBJ010000132.1, on the reverse strand, counting down.
GAGCAGCGAAAGGAGCGCGTGTCGTCTCGGTATCGGCCTGGGCGCACCGGCTGTCGGATGTCGTGTTCGATGATATGAACTTTACTCGGCGGGAATACAAACCTATGCTGGGCTATGCACAGTCCAAGACAGCAAATATCCTCTTCGCCGTTGGTCTGGACGCCCGCGAAAAGGAGAATGGAGTGCGTGCCTTTTCTCTTCATCCCGGCAGCATCCTGACCGATCTAGGTCGCAATTTCACCGAAGAACAGCTCAAGGCATTTGGTGTGCTGGATGCGAACGGTAAGCGCATCATAGATCCTTCGCGGCAACTTAAGACAATTGAGCAGGGAGCCGCGACGCAGGTCTGGTGCGCGACCAGTCCACTCCTCAAGGGGCTCGGCGGTGTCTATTGTGAAAACGTCGAGATAGCGCGGGTTGTACCCCCAGACGAGCGTTCAGGCTGGGCAAGCGATGATTCCAGCCGCAAGGTAGGCGTGATGCCTTCTGCGATCGACCCGGTCTCGGCCGAGCGGCTCTGGAGCGTGAGCGTGGAGATGACAGGCGCGTCCGCGCGACCGTAATTCTGCTTCATCGCTGGTTCGACGCTGACGTTTCCTATCTATTAGTAATGACAACGCGCTTTGCGCCAGGATTCGGCATTCCGGCCGGATCACCGCCTATACGTACTTAACCAAGCGATAAGGTACGGATTGGCGACGATTCTCCCGAAACTTTGTTTTTCGCTTCCCAGCAGTAAGGCTTAGTCATTCGAGCCCACTCTCCGTCTGGCCAACGGAGTTCCTGCGAGTACCGAGCAAATCAGGAAGTAAGCCGTTCCACATATTATCTATCCTCGAATAATCGCGAGCAGAAATATGAGTTCAAGTTCGAAGGCTGAAGCAATATCTGATCAATTAGGGAGAGCTGCCGCAATACTAACCTTTGGGTTACATGAAGAACCCTCAGCAAATATCAACGCCCGAGTGTTCCACAGTGGAACTAGAAGAAGCACTCAAAGTGGGGTGAGTTTAAACAAACGACACTAAAGTCCCATAGGATTTTGGGGTAAAGTGGAGAGCTCGAACAAGTTCTCCAAGGCCATCTCCTACGGCCATAACCAGGAGTTCATCCAAAGCGAGAAGGAAGATCAGGAAATCGCCG
>DASYBJ010000131.1:0-4520 GCA_036500845.1 Acidobacteriaceae bacterium | reverse complement strand
CGTCCAAACGGACAGCCTGCGCTGCCAGGAGCAGGGGTGCCATAATGAGCAGCAAAATTGCCGGATGTGGCAAGCGCCGGCGAATGAAGCTGGAGAACAGTCCACCGCAAAAGAAAGCACCGAGCGTGGCACCTGCGACGGCCAAACGAGGCCATTCTTCGCGAACGAAAGTGACGCCGAGCTGTACAGTGTTGCCCGTCATCGCGGCGGTATAGATCTCGTTGAGATCGAAGAACCCCAGCGCATCGACATAGCCGGCGACCAGGGCGAGGCTCAGGACATGTCGGACGGGAATTCCAATGGCTTGTGGAGAAGTCATTTTGGCCTGAGCGTGAACCGAAGCAATCCGGAGGAAAACTCACCGCGTGTGTTGTCGCCGATACGCCACTCTTTGTAAAAAGAGTCACTCTAACCTAGTGCACGAATAGGCCGACTTTGCTGCCGTTTTGTGGCACGGCGCGCACGGTGCGACACGGAAAGCGACTGCAATACCAAGCCATGTCATCCGGTCGAGCACGCTGCCCCGATCTTCGCCGGGGTCGGTGATCCAGCGGAATCCAGCGTTACTCGCGCAGTCCTCCAATCGCCGTTCCCCGGACGTGTCGCTAAATCGGCGAAGTGTTACCCGAACGGTTTATTCGGTATTTTGCGCCCCACAGCAGGCGCAATGGCGAAGCCAACGTGACTCCTAGGTTTTCCGTAATCTGGCCACATTTGCTGCGGAACTTATCGATCGTCACGGTGGCAGCGATAATAGAGGCATTGAATAGAGGGTCTGTGCGGCCGCCGGGCTGGGAGTGAGGTGTCGACAGAGTGCTAATCTTTACCGATCAAACGCAGTGCAGTCCGGGTGCAGGTGGGAGCCTCTCGCGATTTTTCGAGATGTCGAGCAACAAATTGTTGATTGACGGGGCGCCGCTGCTGATCAGCTGGAGTCTGCGGAATTCGAGGCACTGCCCGCCACAACAGAGGGGTGCTCATCAACGTCGCTCATCTTGCGGGGTAGCAGGGGGCAACATTGATCTTGTCCATGCGGTGCCGATTGCCCTCCGCTTCGCTGAAAATTGCGCAATGATGCCTTTTCACATCGATCCGCGCGACTGGAAGCGAATATTCCTTGGGGTTGCTGCCGAAGCGAAGGGGGACCGTATCGCCGACCGCGATCCGGGGCGGCAAGCTGATGTGCTGATAAGTCTTGCAGGACGTGGCAACAAACCAATCGCGACATTTGGTCAGTACTCCCGAAGCGCCCGGTGTGACGGCCCCGACATTGCCAACCTCGGCTTTGCCGAAACCACTGACTATAATCGAGATGGCGATGATCGAGATCGCCGCGATCCACATACGAAAAGCATCGGTTCCGCCCTTAGCAGTAGGGCAGCAGATTGCGCCGAATGACATCCTATAAACACCATTCCCGCAATTGCGCCGCGGCTCAGAACGTTACCTTGAGGCACCGGCGTGGGTCGCCCGCGCAACTGGTCCACGTTGATACGATCGACGTTTACTCTTTCCATCGTAGCGTTGAGGAAATCTTTCAACCTCTATCAACATAGGAATCGCAGCTTCTTCCACAACTGGGGCATAAGGCGTAACTATAAAAGTCTGCCTTCAACCGAAGTCTTGCCGTAAGCTGGCTCCTCGGATAGCGCCTTTCCCGCCCTGGTCATTGCGTCTTGAGGCACCCATCGGCGGATTCTTCTTTCTTTCGCGGATCTCTATCCTCGGTGTATTCGCTTTTCCGAGTTCCTTTGCCCGCTCTCGGGGCCACGTACAACCGGGGATGAACCGTAATTAGAACGGCCTCACCTATCAAGAATACCTCAAGCGAGTTACTTCTCTTTATACAATTTTCTAAAGGCCGGTTTTGCTATGTTGGAAAAGTCGAACATTGTTGGAAAGCTGAATCATGAGCCACTTCCACGTTTGTCTCGATCGGGAAATTTCTTGCCTGCGACGCTATGCCCGCGTTTTGACGCAGAACACGACCCTGGCAGACGACCTCGTGCAGGAAATGCTCGTTCGCGCAAAACAGCATTTATGGAAGCCCGGCACTTATCTGCGCGCTTGGCTCTTAACCATTGTGCACAATCAAAATGTAAACCAGATCAGGCTTGCGATACGCGACAGTTCAAATGTTGACCTGGAGGCTTGTTCTCAAGCCTTCGTTACAACCACTGACCCGACCGTGCCACGTCAACTGCGCGAGTTGGCGCGTGCGCTTAGAGGGCTGCCTGAGGGTCAGCGCCACATTCTTCTTGTGGTCGGGCTCGAAGGCGTGAGCTACGACCAAGCTGCGGCCGTCCTGTATGTGCCCCTCGGAACCGTGCGGCTGCGCGTCTTGCGGGGACGGGAAGCGCTGCACCAGTTACTGAACATGGAGGACGCCAAGGCGCCGAATAGAAACCGACCCCGGAGATAGGACGATAGGGTCGGGAATTGAAGTGGAGGTCTGCTCCATAATAGAGGAGGAGTGGAGCTGGAAGTTCGCAGCAGACTCATCTCACATGCCACTCGATCGGGAAGTTGATTAGCCGCATTCGCCGGATGGCGCGGCAACTTTGAGCGCGTTCGGGACGGTTCTGGTATAGAATTCCCGATACGCTTTGCTGAGGGTGCCTACTTGGGTCGCCGGTCGTGCGGATCGTCACGATCTCGACCGCTCCGTTCGCGGCGAGGTCGGGGTGAGCCGCAACCAAACGATCGCCAACGAGGGCGGTCTGGTCAGCGCCATCGGGCTGCCGCCGGTTCCGATCCGGAAATGGCGGGACGGTACTGACTCTCGTCGCTGCCCGTTCTACTCCACTCCAGCAGGTTCCAACGCCCCCGTCAGCTGACATTCTCATTGGTCGGGCGCTCCGAAAACGGAGTCCTTATTCCATGCCGATTCACAACCATCCGTTTGACTCAGTGCACCAGGACGGAAATGGCTCCGGTATTCACCAACATCTTTCTCATTTGAACTGTGATGAACGGAAGTACCTCCAGGTAAGTATTTCCAAAGACGAGACCGTTATAGCTACGACCTCATGGGAAGTTGCAGAAAATCGACAATGATAGAAGATCCTACCGTATCTGAAAGGTTCCTAATGTAGGAAGGTACCCTATGATCATCATACTCGCGGCTAAGCATGATCCCGATGAAATTGTCGGGTGGTTCGATGGTTCGGCGAGCCGCTTCAGCACCGACAGAACTCGAGCCATCAACTTCGACGATCTTGGTGCCGCTTACAGCATCCTGGAACGGCTCCGGCTTCAGCTTCCTCGGATCGCAAACTTCATTACTGTGAGATCCCAATGAGGTCATTCCGATGACGCGTATTGCCCTGATTTCGGATACCCACGCGAATGCGGATGCGAGAGCAGTATGTGTGAGCGGTGAGCGCCGGCTTGATTGCACGAGACCGCTCATGAAAACCGCTGCTAGCCCTTTCAGGTTTGCCAAGGTGAGCTCAGCCTCGTCTCTAAGCCATCTCTGGGCGACTGAAACCGGGCAAACCTTGGGCGATGCGCATTGTGTTCCAGCCGGGCCAGCCGGGCAGGGCGGATATCTTATCCAGCCGGTCGCCAATCATAACTGGCTACTCCGGCTCGCTGCCCGACTGAGAAAGAGCAAGCTGAAAAATTGGCGGGTCCGGTTTTTCAAGTCCGATTTAGGCGAAGAAAAGGCAGATCGAGACGAACGGCGGGCGGACTGATTTGACGAGCGCGGTGACGCCGATGTTAAGCTCCCCGCCACCTTTATGACACCGCTCTCCCTTTGGCCTGTCTTGGAATGCGCCGTCACATAGTTGCGACCCATCACGGCATCGGCACGGAGGTTCGCAATCATGGCCTACCGTGATTTGCATGGCCTTTATCCAACTCCAAGGCATGCTGAAGCGACATTGCACCTCAGCTACGTCTTCAATTTTGAGGACTCCGGCGTTGCAAAAGCCGCCCGGTGTCAAGCGTTCTTAGCACATGGTCGGGGACCCAGTTGCCGTGTACTCCGTTACGAAGCCGGATCGGCAGCTTGATCGTTGCAATTGGCCCTGTTTTCCGATCTTGTGTATCGAACCGCAGTAGGTCGTTGAGCATCGTCTCGAAGCGATTCACGAGCACTAGAAGATAGCCGTCGCCATCGGAAGCGCTGGCGTTCGAGCTGCCGCCGCGCGGCTGCCTAGCTCACGGGCCACCGGAGCGGCCCCCTACTCGCGATGCCGACGCGAACCCTGTCATTCAATCCACTGAGGGCTTCAGTCCACTGCAGCCTCTTACGGCGTTCCGCTCGAAGGCGCCGGCATCGTCAGAGACGATGATTTGTGGTAGTGGTGCGACGGCGGCTTACTACCGGCCATAGAGGTTCCCGCTGTCCCCGGCCCGGGCCAGGGGCCAACGCCGCTCGTGTAGGGATGCGAAGGGACACTGGTGTCAAAATCAGCTGGCACGTCGTAATGCTCGGCCCTCACCGTCCCAAAAGAGCTGACACGGGGGCCGACACCCGGGCTCGAATAGGGATGTAGGTTGAGTTGGCCTCC
>DASYBJ010000130.1:0-2550 GCA_036500845.1 Acidobacteriaceae bacterium | reverse complement strand
TTTTATTGCTGTAGTGATCGTGCTGCGTTCCAATCTCTGTACCACTGATCCCAACCTGCTCGCCTTCTTCGGCACGTGCCGCCGGTAGGACTCGTCGATCCAGGGCCTATCAAGAGCAAGGTCCTCAAACCAAAAACGTTGGCTGCGACTTTACTCGTATTTCTCATTGTCAAAGAGCATAATAAGGGTACTAGGCAGATTCGTGTAATTTTATACGCTAAGGGCGGCCCCTTTTTTCGGGGCGACGCCGATGGTCTGAGCCTGAACTAAAAAGCGCAGCTTTTTGACAGGATCCTCGTCAATAGATTCTGAGAAACCAAGCTTCGAAATTTGTCCTTCCGCTTGTTTATCTTTGCGTTCTTCCGTAGTGCGCCAGAAGCTGCATCGAGGAACGTATCTCTTTACCAGGGAAGTGTCTGGCCGAGGTGAATATACGCCCCGGTAGGTCCATTCGCCGAAAGTGTTGCCAGTTGAACGCTGGTCTGGCCACCCTCGGTGATGTCGAGATTGGCGCCAGCGCCTCCAAGCTCGGTCTTCACCCAGCCAGGATGCGCTGAGTTCACCTTGATTGGAGTGTCGCGGAGTTCAGCGGCCAGATGCACTGTGAAGGCATTGATCGCCGTCTTTGTGGCATCGTACGCGAAGGCCTTGGTCTTGTAGATCGGGGATGACGGGTCGGCGTGCAGAGTGAGCGAGCCCAGAATGCTCGATAAATTGACGATGCGTCCGGTCGGTGAGCGACGAATCAGCGGCAGCAAGGTCTGAGTCAGGGCGACCAAGGAGAAGAAGTTGATGTTGAATGTTTCCTGCAAGACTTCCTGCGAGACCGTGCTGGTGGTATTGAACCCGTCCGGATTGCCGAAATCCACTCCCTCCTTCTCCACGCCGGCGTTGTTGACGAGAATATCGAGTCGGCCGTAGTTCATCTCGATCCTCGCGGCAAGCGCTCGATGATCATCTCTGTTTTGCACGTCGAATACGACTGGCTCCACACAGGCGACGCCGTCCGCGCGAAGTTCAGCCGCCGCTTTCTCGGCTCTCGACTGGTCACGCGACCCGAGCAGTACCGTTATCCCCAGCTTCCCGAGCCCTCGCGCTGTCTCGAGTCCTAATCCGCGATTGGCTCCCGTGATGAATGCTATCTTGTGTTCGGTCAAGATATTGTCCTTTTCACTCCCTATCTTCATTTGGTCCGTTTCTGTGGTCTTCATGCATGCAGCCTAACCGAGAGAGGGATGATGCTCGTAATGAATCATTGCCATTTCTATGATGAGTCAGCATCATCTAACGCATGCCATTCGACGTCCGATTGCTTGGCGGCCTGACCGTCTTCAGTGCCGTGGTGGAAGCTGGAACTTTCGTTGGAGCGGGAGCTGTCCTGGGTCTGACCCAGTCCGGGGTGAGTCGATCCATTCAACGCCTGGAGGAGCAACTCAATGTCCGGCTGCTCGTGAGATCTCCGCGAGCGGTAACCTTGACCAGCGAAGGAAGGAAATTCTACGAGGAGGTGAAGCCGTTGCTCGGTCGCTTGGAAGAAACGGCGGAGCGCACGCGAGGGGCTGGCTCATCTGTTGCCGGTCACCTTCGCGTCAACGTGGATGCCACACTCTCCCGCCTCGCTCTGGGCACAGAAATAGGCAAGTTTCTCGAGTCACATCCTGAATTATCCGTGGAAGTCTGCGTCCGAACAGAGATCGGAGATCTCATCGTCCAAGGCTTTGATCTCGCCATCCGCTTTGGCGAGCCTGCGCCGTCCAGCCTGATCGTCCAGCGCATTGCCCAAATCCGCGTCCTAACCTGCGCTTCTCCCGAATATATCAAACGCAAAGGCCGTCCCAAACGCCCCGCCGACCTGCAGGCGAACGGCCACGAGTGCATTCTCTTTTACGACCCAGCCACCGGTCGCCCTTTTCCCTGGGAATTTCACTCCAATGGAAAGAGCATCAAGGTCCGCGTTTCCGGTCGGCTTACCTTCGATGACGGCATGAGCCACTTGGCTGCATGTCTGTCGGGTTATGGTGTGGCGCAGGTTTTTGACTTCGGAATAGCCGAAGACCTGAAAACCGGACGCCTCATCAATTTATTCCCCAAGTGGAGCGACGAGCTGTTCCCGCTGTACATCTATCTTCCTTCCCGCTTCTACGTCCCAGCCAAGGTACGCGCCTTTCAACGCTTCGTTGCCGATGACATTCTCGACCGCGCCGCATCGTTCTCAAGTCGGCGGTATGATTGACTTATGTCTCGCTGGCAGGTTCGACCGGCAGGACGGAACCCAGATAGTCGCGGACAGGGATTTTGCGTCGCCGACAGGTTTCGACCACTGAAATGATCGCGGCTACCCGAGGCCCGGCCTCTTTACTTCCGACGTGGATCCAGTTCTTGCGTCCGAGCGCTACCGACCGGATCGCGTTCTCTGCCAAGTTATTACTCAACTCCAGAACGGGATAGTCCAAAAAACGGGTTAGCCGCTGCCAAAGTGTCAAGGTGTGGTTGCAAGCCTTGGCCAAAGGACTCTTGGGCAGCGCATCTATACGAGCCGCCACAATTGCA
>DASYBJ010000129.1:0-6190 GCA_036500845.1 Acidobacteriaceae bacterium | reverse complement strand
GGTTGCTTCTCGGCTGGCCTGACAACCAGCTTTTCAGAAGCCTCCCTGCGAGAGGCTGGCGCAGACATCGTCGTTGGCTCGTACTCGGAACTGAAGACGCTATTGAAAGCGAAAGAGACAAACGGAGTTGGAACATCCTTGGAAGGGTCGTGATGCGCGAGGAGTTTCTTTCAGAACTCGTTGAGGCAATATCGAACTGGCCCGAGGTCGTGGCCATAGCAGAAGGGGAATCGCAAGCCAGGGTGTCCGGTGCACGGAGCGAAATCGGCATCGCGACAATGGCTTACAACCTCAAGCGCATAACCAACGTGCTCGGCGCAACCAAACTAAGAGAAGCGCTTCATCACGCCTGATAGATCGCAGCGACCGAACCCACAATCCCAAATCCTGACAGCGTCAGCGAGAGCATCTGCGTCTCTCTACCATCTCCTGAACTGAGTTTTGTAACTACCTCGTTCTCAGCCCAGGATAACGACATCAAAGCCCTCTAGCTGCTTCTTCACCGGCGGAATCACATGTGGCTCGACTGGCCACGGTGGGCCTGGTGAAAAGAGGCGCCAAGTTCCGTCGGCAAACTCTAATTCATGCGCTTCGTAATAGAACAATTTTGCACCTTGAAGGTCGATTGAGTTCTCCCGAGCGATGTTCTGAATGACCTCGGGAGTATCAAAGAACCACCAGCAGTTGTGTTTCCAGTAGTCAACGTAGTCTGCAAAGTTGTCATTCACGCAGGCGCTCACTGAATACACATCGGAGACCTCCGGCGGTTTGGGCCATCTGGGGCTACCCTCAGTGCGCTTTGCCATATAGCCCATCGGAATCATTTGGCACCAGTCTACTGCTCCTACCGGCCATGAACGGCTCGGCACAATGTTGGGTATTCTTCTGATGTTTAGCCAAGCGCCAATCCTTCAATTACTGAAGGGTAACGTCCGGTTAGCCGAAGGTTACGAAAGTCAAGGCCGACGTGGCGGCCGTTCTAGTCTGCTCACGGAGCAATTCCGGAAGAGGTGTTGAACAGTGTCAAGGGCGTCCGCCAGGACGTTCATCTTGACCCTTGACTCTGTTCAACACCAACCAGACACTAGATCGGGGAACGAAGCCGAACATGTTTCTTGTTTCGGCTTCGTTCATATCAGAGTGTGATTCGTCTTCCCGATTCCGTTCCGCGGAACTTACTGTAGTTCGCTTCTGCAACAATCGCTCCCGAGGTTTTATTGGTCCCACCCACGGTGCCCGGCTTCTATCCGCACTCTGAATGGGCCACTGTGGGCCCGGTGCATGTTGGGGTCCGATTTAAAGCCCAGGTCCATCACAACCATGATGGACCTGGGTTGTTGGGGTACTGCCATCTAACGAGCGATCTTCATAGACCAGCAAGTGAATCGCAGTTACCCGAACAAGGCGGTGGATGGGGGTTGTCAATCAAACCCTCGAAAAGCAGGTTGTCTTTCTCAAGCGAACAAAAACAAATTCGCGTTCCTCAGCCATCATTCAAAATGGCGATGGAAAACTAAGCTGCAGCCGCCTGGGCCATACTCGTTGGCATTTTGTGGCCCAAGGGCTCATAGACCTCGCCGCTTGCCCAAAGCCGATGCAATAAGACGGCAAGCTTTCGCGCCACTGCGACGGCCGCTCGCTTTTTCGCGTTCTTCCCGCCACGCTCGCAGAGCTTCATTCCGAATCGCCGTAAGTCGGTGTCTGGCCCGAACGGGCCCAGGATAAACTGCGCACTCCCCACCAGCAGTTTGCGCACCATCCTGTCGCCGGCCTTGCTAATACCCAATTGTGGCTGGCTGTCCCCGGAGTCCTCCTGCTTAGGCACTAGTCCCAGATACGGACCTACATCGCGGCTCTTGGCAAAACGCAGCGGAGTTTCCAGGGTTAGTACGTATGCCAGCGCGGTGACAGGCCCTACTCCGGGCACCTGTCGCAATAACTTCGTGTGCATATACTTCTCGCTGGCCAGCTTTTCGATGCGCTGGTCGAAAACCTTGATTTCATCATTCAACCTCGTGATCAGTCGCAATAATGGTTGCAACGTCTCTCGTAGCTCTTCCGGAATCTCGGATTCGACTCTCTTGGAGAAAACAAAGCTCGAACAGCTGCACAGCCTTGCGCCCATGGTCTTCACCAACCCACGCACGGTGTTGATCAATTCCGTTCGCGACGCCACCAGTGCATCACGAGCTCGAAGCACCACCAGGTCCTCGCGTACTTGCGTACTACGGTGCTGAATCGGATACAACGATTTCGGATCCACCCGGCCCAACCGGGCCAGCTTGGCTGCATCAATCCGGTCATTCTTGCGCCGGCGACGCTTCGATCCTTGCATCTGCCGCGGATTCGCCACCAGGACCTCATGTCCCAGGCCGGCGATAATTTCCCGCACCCAGGCTGAATGGGTTCCCACTTCGAAGACGACACGAGACATCGTCAAGCCTTGAAAGAACTCCGCAATCTCCTGCTGCCTGGTCCGAAACTGGCCTTCGGCCAGCGTCTCGCCGCCTAAACCCAAAATGCAGTCGTTGCTCCACTGGTCCCCAAGATCCACTCCCACCGTCAGACGAACCAAGTTCGGACATACTGCGCCTCGCACACCATTCTCCGATTCAGCAACCGGCAAGCGTTCCGTATCCAACTGCTTCGTCAGTTGTGCAACCAGCTCCGCCATGACTTCGCGTGCATCCCGCTGCTCCGGAACTCGCGACTTCATTCGCTTCGTTGAGGGTTCACACTGCTTCGCAGAATTGCTATGCTTCTTCACGGGTGACCTCCATCCTCCCGGATTGCACATTTGAGTGCGTTTATCAACGCCAGCTTAGCGCTAGCCTGATCGGGATCGACCTTCTCATCCCATCTAACGACACTCCGGTTTGGCGGTCACTCGGCCAGATGTTTCGGATTATCGGCCCCAGTAGGTAATGGTTCGTGAGTTTGTTTCGTAGAGCGTACGGTTGGGATCATCGGGCGAGACAATCCAAACCTTTCGGTAGGTCCAGTTCTCATGGCTGTCGAACTGGTACTCATAATAGGCGCCATAAACGAGCTTACCTGTTGAATCTCTCCATTCCGCGCTCTTCGGTTTCTCCATTGCCGGGTCAGCAAAATCGTAGTGGACATGGATCACATCACATGCCCTTCCGTTGGGCAGGAATATCGATTGGAATTCGCCTTGCTCGTGAAGCTCGACCGAACATGCGCTTTGTTCCGATCAAGAGCGACGATCAGCTGGACATGCAGTCCCTGCACCGGGTGCGGCAGAGTTGGGTGGGTCGTCGCACGTCGGTAATCAACCAGATCCGCGGGCTGTTGCTGGCGCGCGGGATCACGATCAGGAAAGGACGTCGGTATGCTGAAGCGGGATTACCTCAAATACTCGAAAACCCGGATATGAACCTATCAGGCCCGTTACGCATGTTGCTGGTGCAACTGCAACGGGAGCCCAGGCAGTTGCAGAGTCAGATCGATGAAATCGATGTCGGCATCGTGAAGGCTTCCGGTGAGCATGAAGCGTGCCAGAGGCTCATGGCCATTCCCGGTATCGGTCTGTTACTGCTACCACGATTGTCTCCGCGGCGCAGATTTCAGACGGGGTCTCGGTTTAGCCGCCTGCTCGGATTGGTTCCAGGGCAGTACTCGGCATCAACGGCATTGGCGGCGGCCGTTCGCTGCAGCTCTCGGGTACATTACGCTTCTGAGGAAGCCTGCATTTGACGCGCACGGCAAGGATCAACTCCTCGAGGCGTTCCTGCCAGGCGTAAGATCATCGGCCGGCCATCGCAACGCGTGGTGGCTGGCCTTTTCACGTTGGTAATACCTTTCGCTGAGAAGTCGCGGAAAGGGGGTACATAAGCGAGTCGACGCTGGTTCCGGCCGTCGGCCTTCGCGTATAGATAGAGTGAGCTTTCAGTGCCCAAGCCCCGAGCCAAGCCGCCTGTGCGATTGCAAAAGCCACCCGCGCTCGCTGGCTCACGTCTCAATCTGCTGATTTATCTGGCGCTGCTCCTGGCGACGTTCGCGGTCTACGCCCAGGTCCGCCACTTCGATTTCGTCAACTACGACGATCCCGATTACACCGCAGGCAACCTGCATGTCCGGCAGGGGCTAACCGCAGAGGGGCTGAGATGGGCGCTGACCTCGCGTGACGCTGCCAATTGGTTCCCAGTGACCTGGGTTTCCCACATGCTGGACTGCCAGTTCTTTGGCCTGGAAAGCGCCTGGCACCACCTGCACAACGTTCTGCTGCACGCGCAGGCGGCCATCCTATTGTGCATTTTTCTTGAGCGGGCGACGGGCATACGCTGGCGCAGCGCGTTGGTGGCGTTTTTATTTGCATTGCACCCGCTGCATGTGGAGTCTGTGGCCTGGGTGGCCGAGCGCAAAGACGCACTCAGCGCCTGGTTTTGGTTTCTCACGTTATGGGCCTATGTTCGATATACCGAACGCCCAAGCGCGGGCCGATATCTGGCGGTAGCTTTGGGCTTGTGCCTGGGGTTGATGGCCAAGCCGATGGTGGTCACGCTGCCGTTCGTGCTGTTGCTGCTGGATTACTGGCCCCTCGCACGTTTTGGGCAGCGGTGGCGCCAGGCGATTCTGGAAAAAATCCCGCTTCTGGGGCTTTCGGGCGCTGCTGCAGCCATCACTTACCTGGTGCAGGAACACGCCGGCGCGGTGAAAGCTCTGCCGCTCGCAACCCGACTCGCAAACGCGACGCTTTCGTATGCACTCTACATCCTGAAAACATTTTGGCCGTCGAGGTTGGCGGTTTTCTATCCTTATCCGCGCGACTTCGCATTCTTACCGCTTCTCGCCGCGGGCCTTCTGTTGGCCGTAGTCACGACCGGTGTGATCGTGCTACGCCGCCGCTTGCCGTATCTGTTGACGGGTTGGGGTTGGTTCGTGGTCACGCTTCTTCCGGTGATCGGTCTGGTGCAGGTGGGTGGCCAGGCCCGCGCCGACCGCTATATGTACATTCCCATGGTGGGCCTTCTGATCATGTTGGTGTGGGGTGCAGCGGAGATTCTGGAAAGGTGGCGAGGTAAGGTGCTGGCAGTCCCTTTGGCCTCTGCAGCCTGCCTGGCCTGCGCCACGCTGACCTGGTTCCAGGTCGGATATTGGCGAAACAGCGAGACGCTGTCCCGGCACGCGCTCGAAATCACAAGCGACAATTCCGTGGCGAATCACAACCTTGGCAACTACCTCATGGCCTCGCCAGAGCGCTTGTCCGAAGCTATCCCGTATCTCGAAACCGCTGTGCGCATCGATCCCGACTCCGTGCCCGCGCACACCGACCTCGGCAGCGCGCTGGCAAAGACCGGCCGGCTGTCTGAAGCCATCGAGCAATTTCAGGCCGCCATCCGGCTGGCTCCGGATGCCCCTATCCCTCACAACAATCTGGGGAGTGCCCTGACTCAGGCCGGACGCGCGCCTGAAGCCATCGCCGAATTCCAGACTGCGCTGCGGCTGGACCCCGACTACGACGAAGCTCGCCGCAATATGGCGGCGGCCCAGGCCGGTGGCTCGACAGAAACCCACGCCAGCCGGGGCATCGCGCTGCTGAAGGCTGGCGACTCCTCCGGCGCCATCGCCGAATTGGAAACCGCCGTGCGCATCGACCCCAACGATGCCGATGCGCAAAACAACCTGGGCGTCGCGCTCTCCAGCTTCCCCGAGCATCAGCGCGAATCCATTGCTCACTTCGAAGCCGCCGTTCGGCTGAGACCAGACTTTGCCGATGTGCAGTACAACCTGGGCGTCGCGCTCTCCGGCATTCCCGGCCGCCTGCCCGACGCGCTCCGTCACCTCGAGGAAGCCGAGCGCCTGAGGCCGGACCCGGAGTTGGAACGGGCGATCGCGCAACTAAGGGCGGAGCGTCAATGAGGCAACGGGGGACAACGGAAGCATTGATGTCACGGGACGCCCGCATCACGGTGCCCGGCTGCCTGTTCTTCTTCCGTGAGCGTTTCTGGATTCTCGCGTTAGTTGCGCGATTCTGGTTGCGCAAGGCTCGAATCTGCCTGCAGGCGTCGAATCCAATTAGCAGAATGCGCAACAACAGCTCTGGATCGATGGACGGACGACCTGTATCGCTGTAGCTGTCTTTGACACGCTCGTGAACGAAGCAGAAGTCGATGTGCTTATCGATCAGCCGCCGAGTGAAGGCTGCTCAGTAGCTACCCTGAACGGA
>DASYBJ010000128.1:0-10870 GCA_036500845.1 Acidobacteriaceae bacterium | reverse complement strand
CTGAAAGCTATCAACGTCGAGCGTGCATCACCCATCAGGATCCGTCAGAGGAAGTATCTGAACAACATCGTGGAGCAGGATCACCGGGCGATCAAGCGCAGGATTCGACCGATGCTGGGATTCAAGAAGTTCACCTGTGCCTGCATCTTATTAACGGTATCGAACTCATGCACATTATCAACAAGGGACAGATGAAAAACTACTTCGGTCTCCGGCGCACTCCGCACAGCAGTTTCACTCCTTAGCTGCATAACCAACTCTCAAACATCAGCCCTTCTCTACTCTGACTTCCTTATCGCGACAGAACCTCCACCAGTCGGGTAAGTGTGGTCGGACCGCCAGCATTGCGGTTTAAAGGATGAAAAGGGCAAAGAGAAAGCCAAGGTGACGCCAAAGAAGGCGCAATCTGCGGCTCGACAGCGGCACCGGTTACATGTTTTCGGAGCTCACTGATCCCGCCCGCGGGCCCTCTGTCTACGCCTCGCTGCAATCCCTCACGAAATCACAGGCAAGACTCGAGGCCAGAATGGAGTCGCTTCTCCTTTTCTGCAGGGCTCTTGCCTCTCCTACAATGTGCCGTTTTATCCAGGCGCTCTCCGTCCCCGAAACTCCCCGAAACTCCTTCATGGACGTCGCCGAAATGCCCCAGCCAGAGGATCACCCCTATCCCCCTTCAGAGAGAATCCCTTGGCGGATTGCGATCGCGACAGCCTCGGTTCTATCGGAGACCTGTAGTTTTTCCATGATCGAGACCACATGATGACGGACGGTATTCTCACTGATGTTGAGTGCCCTGCCGATTTCTTTGTTTGTCGATCCGTGAGCGACTAACTCAAGTGTCTGCTGCTCGCGGCGCGTCAGGTCAGATCGCATCCTGCGGGCCGCCAGACGAGCGGCAATATGCCGCGGCATATAACGTTTGCCCCCATAGACTTGAGTGATGGCCGCTACCATCTCGGCCTCCGTGGTGTCCTTGAGCAAGTATCCAGCGGCCCCCGCTCGTATCGCACGATAAATATCTTCATCTTTTTCGAAGCTGGTCAGGATAAGGGCATGGGGCGGAGAGGCCATTGATTTCAAAGCGTGAAGCACCGCTATCCCATCCATTCCGGGCATACGCAGATCGAGAAGAATAACAGCGGGACCCGCTTGGCGTATGACTGCCAACGCCCGCTCTCCGCTCGCCACCGAGCCGACAACCTCGAACTCCTCGTGGCCGGCCAACATACTGGCCAGCCCCGCACAAACAACGGGATGATCGTCTACGATGAGTATGCGAATCGGGTCATTCTTCTGAATGCGCATGTATCAGGGGCTCCCACAGGTAATGCCGCAATGCATGCCGGATCCCGGAAAATCCAAAAGCCGATTGGCTGGGAACAACGACAGATATCTGCGTTCCGTTTCCGGGCACGCTGGATAATTCGAAGGTTGCCGACACTGCTGCTGCTCTCTTTCGCATCCCTCTCAGTCCGAATCCAAGCAAATCTCCACTTTCGACAAACGCGGTCCCATCGTCTGTGACAGAAAGAGTAACCCTGTTATCGTCATAGAAGAGTGCAATCCCCAAATGGGTTGGGTCTGCGTGGCGGATTGCGTTTGCGATGGCTTCCTCCCCGATGCGCAACAGTGCGGTGGCTATGGCTGGGCGCAGTGGACGCTGGTCTCCTTCAATCGATGAGGTAATATAGACCGCTCCTCCTTCTGCCATTTTTTGGGCTGACTTTTCAAGGCGTCGAAGAAGATCAAAACGTTCGTTTGTCTCTGCACTGTAAGAAGAGAGTGTGCGACGAGCTTCTTTATGGCTATGCCGGACAAGGTCGCGGGCCAGGTCCACCTGCCGCTCGAGATTGCGAAAATCGCGAGGAATCTCCCGGCGGATTGCCTGTAGCTGGAAGCCGATCCCGGCGAAGCTCTGGGCCAGGGTGTCGTGTAAATCTTGCGCGAGCCGTTCGCGTTCTGCGAGCACAGCCCGTAGGCGCCCACGGTCGTAAAGGCTCCGGACGATCTGGATTAGGAACAGCAATGCCAAAGCGGCAAGAGCTATCGCGAGATAGATCGCATGCGGGACGGTCCACCAGGTGGGCATGTGAATCAGCGTGGCATCGTCTTCTGAGCGCAGAAGAATCTTGCAATGGACCTTCTCGGCGCCGTCAACGTCGTAGTTCCACGCCCTGCTGACCCTGAGCGCGTTAATGCCACGAACGCGGACGGTGCTCCCGTCGTGAAGGGAACGCAGCTTAGGTTCCGCGCCGCTGTCAAGCTCGGCTTCCACGACGTTCGATCCGTCTCTGAGCAGCAGAGTCCGCTGGGATGAACCGTGTAGCTGCTGCACCAGGATTCCCTCAGTACTGATCAGGTTGTAATTCAAGTTGCCCGAACATAGGTTGGCGATTTTAACCGAAGCGGGAGCCAGAGGGGGCACCCGAAGCGACACGTCGAAGGATAGCATTCTCAAGAATGGGACCTGAATCGCGCGGCGCAGGGAAGCCGAGCACGTCAACCCTGTCGCCCAGCGACAGCTCCCTGGACTGATCCGTTCTCGCATAGAGCGCAGAGCCGTGGTCTTCAATCACCAGGCTTTCGCCGGGACGGTAGTAGGTAATCGTCCCAGTGACGTGTACCCGGTGATGGAGATCGGTTCCGGAACGCCATTGCATGAGCCGCCCGATGGGCAGCAGCGGAGTCGACCAGAGCTCTGCAGAAGGGGGACGAAGGAGAACGATGTTCTGCAGGCTGGATATTGCAAGGATAGGAGCAATCAGTTGGCGATTGTTGTTTTTCGACGACATTGCTGTTGCGGTAATTCTGACGGTCCCGTCAAGCATGTGATCAAGAGGCTCGTCGGCGTCGCCAGGCAAGGTGGCCATCAAGGTTCCGTTTCCGCTGTCGATCCTCACGATCAGGTGTTTCGACCGCCCTGAATTTTCGCGCTTGCCCACAGAACGTATAGAACCAGTGAGTGTGACGTATTGAGCGTCAAAATCACCGGAGCTTAGCTGCTTGAAAGTCACAGGAAGAGGTCTGGGAAGAGGGGCAATACCAAGTTTGCGCACAGAGGTCGCATTCACAACGGGAGCGAACTTGCCTGGGCCGATGCTTCCCTGGACTTCAACCTCGTCGCCGGGTGCATAGTCCTCAAATCTGTTCCAATAGACCAAAATCCCTTCTGTTGCGTCATGAACGACCAAACCACGCTCGACTGACAGGGTAATGACCCCGCGAATCAAAGCGTGGGGACCAAAGTTTGTCTGGTCGAATGAAAGCGATCGAATAGAAGCGATGGAATGAAAGACGACAGTCTGCGCAACAGGCTGCCGGCCGTAAGCATGGAACTGCAAGACCAGGAGAGGGGCTAGCAGGACCCAAGCGGACCGCCACGAGTGTCGCAAATCTTTCATGCGCTCCCACAATCCGCTGACGAGCGAACGTGTCTCCGGAGGTCTCCCTAAGACCATTTCCTCGCGGCCTTCCTTCCGAGCGCCTGTTCGGACGGAACCCACCCCAGGGAACACGCCTGAACTCAGCCCTCAAAATTATGGCCCGTTTGTACGATGCCGACGCTTTACGGAGACGCTTAGGATTCGGCTGGCCATTTTAAGGCTTCATTTTCAGACTGCAATGACGGCAAGGAAACCACGCAGTTATTTGGATCAAGCGCAACATTTTCCATCTGACAGCAGTTGCGAGTATTTTCTGGCCGGACACGGAGGTGTCCGCCGCTCACAATTCCGACGCGAGCAATATACAGTACGACGCCCAGCCGGTCCAGAGTACGACGTCCAGGCCGGACATAGGATGGCGCGTGGTCACGATTTCGAGAAGAAGACGTTCCTTTAGGAGGTCTACCGGATGTTGTCGAAAAAGTTTTTGGCGCAAATGCTGACGATGTCGCTCGCATGTCTGCTCAGCCTGCCGGCGATGGCTCAGGCCTTCCGCGGCCAGGTTCGCGGATTGGTTACTGACCAAACCGGGTCGGTACTTCCCGGAGCCAAGGTAACCCTCTCGAACGTCAACACGGGGGTTATCGCTGCCAAACCAACCGACAACGCCGGCATCTATGTGTTCGACTTCGTCGAACCCGGAACCTACACGGTAACCGTCGAATCCGGCGGATTTGCCAGGCATGTCCAGGAGAACGTCGTTGTGCAGTCCGGCGGCGAACTAACCGTCGATGCTATGCTCACTCCAGGGGCCCTGCAGCAATCTGTCACTGTCACCTCCACGCCATCCGCCGTCGAGACCACCTCGAGCAACGTGGAGTTGACGATCGACACTAAGATGGCGAACGAGACACCTCGAGCTGATCGCAATCCTTTCAAACTGACGTTGCTCGAGCCCGCCGCCGTTAATACACGCGGTGAGATGCTTCCGTACCAATCCTGGGCGGCCAATAGCGTCGATCTCGGGGGAGACACCAATCTTAAAAACAATCTACTGGTGGACGGCAATCCTATCGGAATCGGTCATAAGGCCGGCTATCCGCCGAACCAGGACGATGTGCAGGAGTCAGTTGTTTCCCAGAACAGCGTCGAGGCCGCCAGTGGCCACAGCGCCGGCGGCGTGATCAGCCTGACAACGAAGTCGGGTACGAACGAATGGCATGGGATGGCGTTCTATCTTGGCCGCTATCCCTGGCTGAGCGCGCAAACCGACCGCACGCGCCACGTCACGAATGCACAGCGCCAAAACATGTACGGGGGCACCTTCAGTAATCCAATCATCAAGAACAAGTTGTTCAACTTCTTCTCCATCGAGGACTGGAAGATTAACTCGCCGTATAGCTACACGAGGACAGTTCCGACTGCGCTTGAGCGTGGGGGCGACTTTTCGCAAAGTGTGGCCGCCGACGGCTCAGAACGCCTGGTCTATGATCCGTTTGCAGCGCCGACCGTCGATCCCTCGAGCGGCGCGCTGGTGCGCACCGCATTTCCCGGCAACGTGATCCCTTCGAGTCGCTTCGATCCGATCACCGCCAAGCTCGCACCGCTCTTCCCTGACCCGAACAATGCCGGCCAAGGGCCGCTCCATCTGAACAACTTCTTCAAGAGCGGAATCCAAAACACCAGTTACCTCAACTTTTCAGATCGGGTCGATTACGTCATCAACGATAAGTGGCGTGTATCGGGCTACTATGGCCGCTATCATTCCGAGGACAGTCAAACGAATCCGCTGAATAACACACTCTATCAACCAGCTGGAAGTCTGCGTGGGGCCAACCAGGTCCTGGGCGACGTGATTTGGACCGTGACTCCAAACACTGTCATTAACTTCCACGGTGACTGGTTTAACCTCATTGACGCGTACGTCTCAAAGGGGTTGGGCACGAACGGCTGGTCGCAGATATGGAACAACTCGTGGTATGCACCCTATCTGGACGCTTCCTCGAACGTGCCTGTTTACTATCCCAAATTGAACGTCGGCGCGAGCAATTTTGGTGGTCCTGGGTTCTTCTGGGACCAGCGTCCGACTGCGGAGGCATTCGCCGCGCAGGTTGCACAGACGAAAGGTTCCCATTACCTGACCTATGGCTTTGAACAGCGTCGCGGCGGTGGACCGGTATTCGTCAGCAACACGAATAATTTCAACTTCAACCAGGCGTTGACTGCCCACGCAACGAGCAACCCAGACCTGACCAAATCGGGAGACCCGTTTGCGACGTTCCTGCTCGGCGCTCTCGATGACAGCTCGCAAATGGTCGGCGGCCCGGCGCCGAATCCAATTACCAACTTCTATGGTCTCTATATTGGTGACACATGGAAGGCCACCCGCAACCTGACGGTCAACGCCGGTCTGCGTTACGAGTATGAAGCCGCGTGGCACGACTCAAATCACTATCTCTCGCAAGGGCTCGATCTGACAGCGACGGAGCCATCTATTGGCGCGAACCCACCCGCGATGCCGTCGCAAGTCACCAGCATCGTGGGATCGAGTCAAAGTTTCGCAGGTGTCTGGAGTTTCACCAGCGGAAATCATCCCGGAATGTGGAACGGGCCGAAGGGGGACTTTCAGCCAAGGTTCGGACTTGCGTACCGAATCAATGATCGTACCGCTGTGCGCTTCGGATACGCGTTATACAAAGAGCCGACGGAATACAACTTCACGCCTGCGCCGGTCTCGGGCTTTGAAGACGTGAACTTCCTTGAACCGCCGTTCTTCGGCATGACCGGATATCAATATGTAGCCCCGCTTTTGAACGGCGTTCCGCAAGCCACATTCCAAGATCCCTTCCCGGCAAGCAATCCACTCGTGCCGATCGCAGGCAGATCTGGCGGCGGAAACGTCGGCCGCGGCGGATCACCCCTCTTGTGGTACCCAAAGAATTTTCAAAAAGCCTACAACAACCGCCTGAGTGTGACCGTGGAGCACCAACTGCCGGGAGAGTTCATTGTATCGCTGGGCTTCTTCACCAACATCGGAAACAAACTCTACAACCGGGCGCTGAATAACATCGATCCAAAGATTCTGCAGTCCTACTCGCCCGATTATCTCAACAACACGAGTCTCAACAACCCTTTTTACCATTATGGCAGTCAGACGTTGCTGCCTGGACCGTTGTACAACCAGAAACAGAGGCCGCTCGGATCTCTGCTGACAAAGTATCCCCTATACGGGGCGCTGTATGAGATTGGCGTCCGTGGCGCGAGCGAAAACTACAAGGACGTCGAGCTCCGAGTCCAAAAGAGATGGAGCAAGGGATACAACTTCCTGTTCGGATATATTTACATTCGCGAGAGATCGCAAATCAACAGCTTCAACGACTCTACGCTTTACAACAACACCCTTCAGTGGCAGGACAGCAATCAGCCGCACCACCGCCTTATTTCGGCCGGGACGCTTGAGCTTCCCTTTGGTCACAACAAGTGGCTCTTTTCAACCGTGCCGGCGCCGGTGAATACCATTATCGGTTGCTGGCAGTTTACTGGTTTGCTGACGTATATCAGCGGGGATTATCCACGGTTTATCAATACTGCGGCTTGCCCGGCATGCGGGAATTTGATCGTCATCAGCGATCCCTGCAAAAACATTCCGTCGGGTTACTACTTTAACCCGACTGCATTCAGCCCTGTGCCGGCGAATACCTACGTGCTGCGGTCGAACCCGTTGCAGTACAACTGCATCATCGGCCCCAGTTTCGCCAACCTAGACGCCACACTGCAGAAGAACATACATGTGACAGAGCGGGTGCAGGCGCAACTGAGGCTCAATGCCTACAACGCCACCAACAAACTGAATTTAGCCGATCCGAACACGAACGTGTACGACACCGGCCTATTCGGACGAGCTATCTACCAGGGCTCGCCGGCGGGCGAATTCGCCGGACAGACTGCTACGTACGGTAATCAGGCTGGTCGACAATTGGAAATCGGCCTGCGTTTGTTGTTTTGAGGACTGCGCCGAGTTCCATGGCATGATGTTACCGGCATAGTTTTCATTGATAGCCGAACCTTCACGCCGTCGCTCTCCCGTCCGGAGTTGCGGCGGGCGTATCGTGCCTTGGTACGCTAGTAAGCGGCCCCGACGATGCTGGATCGTAGAGAGTTCATCCAAGTCGCTGCTTTCGCTGCCGCTGCGCGCCTGGATCGTCTTTTCGCGCAAACAGCGCAATCTTCGCTCTCGAATGCAATCCAGGGGATGGCTTCCCGTGGAGTGAAGGCCGGCCCACGTCTGAAGGCGTCGGGTCTTCCGTTCCGGGCGCGCCTTACCGATGTTTCTGCGAAAGCGGGCTTGCACACGGTGACGGTTTGCGGCCATCCGAACCATGCCGACTATGTGATCGAGGCGATGGGATGTGGCTGTGCGTTCTTCGATTACGACAACGATGGCTGGATGGACATTCTCGTGCTTACCGGTTCACGCTATGGCGATCCCGCCGGCGATGCCTCCAACCGTCTCTATAAGAACAATCGCGACGGCACGTTCACCGACGTTACGGCCGGCTCGGGCTTGTTTAGGACCGGGTATTGGTACGGTGTCGCCGTTGGCGACTACAACAACGACGGCTTCGAAGATCTGTTCCTAACCGGCTACCCGAACAACGCTCTGTATCGTAATAACGGTGACGGTACATTCACCGAAGTGACGAAGGAAGCAGGTTTACTCAATACGGAACCACGCTTCGGCTCGGGATGCACGTTCGTTGACTACGATCGCGACGGGCACCTGGATTTGTTTGTGTCGAACTATGTTCTGTTCGACACGAAATCTGTGCCGCGTGGCGGCGAACTCTCCAGTTGCAATGCTGAGAAAGTATTCTGCGGACCGCGCGGGCTCCAGTATGGCCGCCACTCGCTGTATCGCAACAACGGCGACGGCACATTTTGCGACGTGAGCAGCGCGGCAGGAATCGAGAAGGCAAGCACCGGTTACGGTCTCACGGTGGTTGCCGCTGATTTTGACAACGACGGCTGGCCCGATATCTACGTTGCCTCTGATTCCACTCCGAGCCTTCTTTTTCGAAACCGGCAGGATGGGACGTTCGCGGAAGAGGCCCTGGACCGCGGAGTAGCCTTGAGTGAAGACGGGATGGAGCAAGCCGGGATGGGCGTCGGCGTCGGCGATTTGGCTTGCGATGGCGCCCTGGACATCGTGAAGACCCACTTTGCCGCGGATACTACGGCGGTGTATACCAATGACGGCAAAGGCGAATTTCACGACGATACTTTCCGGTCAGGGCTCGGCAGCGAAACACGGTACATCAGCTGGGGCGTTGGCATTGAGGACCTGGACAATGATGGCAATCCTGATGTTTTCTGGGTGACCGGCGGAATTTATCCGGAGCTGCAGGGCAGACCAGACCAACCTTACAGAGGACCGCGTATCGTCTTCCGCGGCCTTGGGAACGGGCGTTTCGAGCAGATCACGGCCGAAGCAGGATCAGGGGCCATCGCGCAACACTGTAGCCGCGGCTGCGCATTCGGTGATTTTGACAACGACGGTGACATAGACATTCTCACCGTAAACCTGTATGAACCGCCATCGCTGCTGCGCAACGACGTTCCGGGCCGGGAGCACTGGATCAAGTTCAAACTCACGGGAACAACATCGAACCGAAGTGCGATCGGGGCGAGGCTGACTGTGCGGTATGCCGACAAGGTCCAAGTCCGTGAGTTGCTGAGCCAGTCATCGTACCTGTCGTCAAATGATCCGCGCGTACACTTCGGGCTCGGCAGCGCGACTTCGGTTGATGTGGAAGTGCGATGGCCGCTGGGTTTGGTCGAACGACTGACAAATATTGCTGCCGACCAACTCGTCTTTCTTGTAGAGGGTTCCGGCGTTCATAAGACGCAAAAGTTCCGTTGACCAGTATGCATAGCATCGTTCTGGCACTGCTTTGCGCGGCAATGCTGAGTGGCCAGCAGTCGAAACTCGAGCAGGCATGGAGGCTTGCCGCCAACGGACAGCGCGGCGAGGCTATTCACGTTTTGCAGTCATTGATCGTCACTGAACCACGCAACACGGACGCGCGGTTGTTACTTGGCAGTCTCCTGATGGAAGAGGGTGATAAGCCGTCTTCCATTGCTCAATTGAAGACCGCGGTCAACCAACGCCCGCGTTCCGAAGAAGCACAGAACGCACTCGGTGAGGCTTACAACAAATTCGGCGAAACCGCCGCCGCCAAAACAGCGTTTGAGAACGCGGTCGCGATCAAGCCAGACTACGGAGTCGGGCAACTTAATCTGGGGCAGGTGCTCGTGATGCAGGGAGACCTGATCAGTGCAGGGAAGCACCTGGATCGAGCAATCGCTCTCCTGGGGCAAGCTGAAGATGCGGCGGATGCGCATTATTTCCGTGCCAGGATTTACTCAGCGCAAAACCGCCCACGCGCCGCGGCAACACAACTCGAGACGGCGATCCGCATGCGACCGGGCTTTGCGGGAGCCTGGTCGGACCTTGGGCAGGTCCGTACGCAGCTACTGGATGATTCTGGCGCGCTGGCGGCATTTGAACATGCCGTTGCTACGAATCCGAACGATGCGGTTGCTCAGTATCGGCTTGGCGCCGAGTACCTGCATCAAGGCAAGACCCGGCCTGCGATCGACCATCTTGGTCAAGCCTACGAGCTAAACCCCTCCGATCAGTCCACTCTGAACGCGCTGCAGATGGCCCTGCGGCAAAGCGGCGATTTGGATAAGGCAGATCGCGTCAAACAGCAACTCGCGGAGCTGCTCCGCGACCGTGATCGGAACAATCAAAACAAGCTTAAGGCCGTACAAATCAATAACGACGGATCTGCCCTCGAAAAGTCCGGAGACCTTCGCGGGGCGCTTGCTAAGTACCGCGATGCGGCCCAACTGGATCCAAGCCACGCCGGTATCCGAATGAACTATGGCGTAGCGCTTCTGCGCATGGGCAAGTGGTCAGAAGGGCTCGACGAGCTCCATCAGGCTTTGCAACTCGATCCGCATAACGAACAGATCCAAGCAGCGCTAAAAGATGCGATATCGCAGGCTCCGGATGGGACGCTTCCTTCCTGGAAGGACGCTGAGGAACAAACCCCTCCACGGTGATTGCGCAGGGCGATCCCTTCCAGGCGCTCGGCATCCGCTTTCTGCGAGGGCGATTGTTCGCTGAGTCAGACAAAGCAGATTCTCAACTCGTTGCGATCGTGAACCGAAAATTGGCTGAGCACTTCTGGCCCAGTCAGGACCCTATAGGAAAACGACTGCGCCGCGGTATGCCTGAGACTCCGACTCCCTGGCTTACGGTCGTAGGTGTGGTGGATGACGTAAAGCTCGGATCACCAGATGCTGGAACAGAAGAACAGTTCTATCAACCGGTAACCCAGCAAGTTGCCTCTGAAGGGGCTTTTGCGTCGGCTGGTGAGTTAAGCGCAACCTATGGATATATCGTATTGCACACTGACACA
>DASYBJ010000127.1:0-23372 GCA_036500845.1 Acidobacteriaceae bacterium | reverse complement strand
CTATGAAGCCGAGGACTTGGTACAGGAAACGCACTTCGTGCCATACGGGCAGTGGGACGGCTCCGGAAAGACAGTAATGCCAAGGCCTGGCTGTATACCATCCTACGAAACATTTGGCTCAACTAAGTGCGTCAACAGCGGACCAGACCGAAGTTACTCGAACTTGGCGAGAATATCGCGAACCTGTTCATAGAAAGTGCCGCAAGATCCTCACGCGCTTTATCTGAACAAACTGAGCATTGGTTTTACACCTATTTCACATATATTTGGCCAGCGTGCCCGTAGTGCGGCCGACGCTCGGCTTTATGTATTTATCGATGAGCTCGAGTCCATTCAGGATTTGAGTTACGGCCAGTTCTACCGTGGAGCGTCGCGCATTGCTGCTGAGCTCTCTAGCCGGACCAGACCTGGTGACCGTGTCATATTGCTTTACCCCACGGGGCCGGATTATCTTGCGGCATCGGAAGTACCCGTCACAAGCTGGCATCCATACCTGGGCTTGTTTGCGACGGTGCGCCTCAGGAGAGATTTCATGCAACTCGCAACAGATGAAAGACTTGTGCGTGAGGCCCACCGCACACTGATACCATCCGTCGTGGTCTCGAGAACGCCTGAGGAACTCGCGAACATAGCCTCGCTGTTTGCGTCGTCTGATGGATGGATTGATCGGGTACGGCTGAGCGCCGAAGGGCGCTGGTATGAACGGCTGTATCAAGGTCCGGACTACGATATTTGGGTGATCAGCTGGCTCATTCACGCATATTCACCTCCGCTCAGCGAGATGAACGAGTACGAACTGGATGGGAGTCGGCTGATTCCGCGTGAACGCGTGTCTGAGCGGGCTGAGACGCTCGATGAGCAGGGGCGAACGCGAAGGCGAGAACCCGTCGAGCGGACCAGGGCCTCGCTCGAGTGGCGGTTCGACCCGGCCTACAGCTCGCGGCTGCCGATCGCGACAGACCATGACATCCAGGTAATCGTGTGCTGTTCTGAAGGCTATACCTCAAGCCTTGCAGCCGCAGCTCTGCAGGATCTCGGACTCTGGCGCGCGACGGACCTGGTTGGTGGATTTCACGCCTGGCGCGCAACGGGTCTGCCGGTTGCGCCGCCAGCCGCGTAATAGGACGCGCAGATTCAGAAGTTTCAGGATTGTGCTCTGGATCGTTCTGAGAAAGCAGAGTACATCGTCCCGCCAAACAGCGAGGGTCGTGTCGCCAGTTTCTCTACTCGCTCCGCCCCTGCTTCGGTGAAGAGTTGGCGGAGTCTCTCGAAGCCAACCGGATATGGTCCCCATGGATTCGGCTTGGCCTGTTCATACTCCACGATCAAAAAGCGCTCTGCCAAGGTTAGAAGCCTTCTCAGGAATGCTTTTGCGCGGCGCTATGAAGATAGGGCGTCCTTTCGTAGTACGGCATGGCTTATGGCAAGAGCAACCGAGGTGGAGGAAGGAGGTTCCAGAGAGAGCTGATATCCCATGATGACCCGGGTTGCCACATCAATAACTACAGTGAGCCAAGGGCGGCCAATGGGGTGTCTTTCGAGTTCATCGACCACGACAACATCCACGACAGTGTAATCGATCTGGACCAGTTCCAGAGGCAACCGTGGCCGTAGACCGGTTCCAACCACTCTATAGCGGCAGCGAGCTGCTTTTTCGCCCTCTCGAGTTCGAATAGCCTGCGCAGGATCGATTTCCCGAATGCGACTGGCGATGGTTTTGTAAGACGGTGGGGCAGTTGTAATTTCCTGCATTCGGCTTGGACGACGTGGCACAGCTGCGCGACTTTGGGGCGCTCGGCCATCAAGTAATACGATCGGATGATGTGAGCGACCACTTGCTCTATTTCCGGACCAAGGACGTGCCTTCCGGTTTTGCGGCCACGTCGACTGGGCAACAGCGCGCTTGGCGCTCGAATAAACTTGGCTAACAACCGGTAGACCATGGCGCGGCTCAGCCGCAGGCGCGCTGCCGCGTGGTCGACATCATCGAGGTTGCGAGGTGTCTCAGCAAGCGCCGTCAAGACAACCGAACGCTCTGAGGCTAGCTCCCATTCAGAGTCCGAGGCAGTATCCAAATCGCGTTTGATGCAAGAGAAGTATCGTCACAACCTCGCCGCGATTTTTCTAGGAATTAAGCAAGAATTCTTTAAATTAAGGAGAAATCCGCGAGTCGATGAGATAGGTATCTCTTTTCTAATCAGGGCAGGGGTTCTACTAATTAAGGAAAAGCGACAATAGGAGACACAAAGCGAGCCGTAGCAGCCCTGGCGAGCTGCTGCAACCTCGAAGTTTGCTACTGAGGCGCTTTGCCGTTGACGGCCATTAGCCGCAGGACCGTCGTTGATACGCGGAAGGCGTCACACCATATCGAGTCCGAAATGCTGTTGCAAAATGCTGCTGAGTCCTGAACCCGCACGCTACAGCAATGTCGAGAATCCGGGTACTATCGAGAGCCAGGAGTTGCCTTGCTCGTTGGAGCCTCAATTGCAAGAGATAGTGATGTGGCGAAACGCCTGTTGCACGCCGAAACATCTGTCCAAAATGTCCTGGGCTGAGCTCAAGGATCGATGCCAGCTCTGCGAGATGGACATCCCTTTCCAGGTTCACGCGCATGAACTCCTGAATGCGGCTTAACTGTCGAGGTGTCAGACCGGACTTGGATGGAAGTTTTCGTACTGCTCCGTTTGCCTGGAGGAGCGCCGCGGCGAGAGCGAGAAACGTAGACTCAATAAAGAGCGAACCCGCCTTAAACCCGGTTTCGATCTCCGCCTGGATAGCCGTGAGCAGTGCAAACACTCGCGGGTCGCGAAGGTCCGGAGTCGCTACCACATCGTTTATTGCTCCTGATTCTTCCGCCGCTATTGACAACGCGTGTTGCGGA
Source organism: Acidobacteriaceae bacterium (assembly GCA_036500845.1). GTDB lineage: Bacteria > Acidobacteriota > Terriglobia > Terriglobales > Acidobacteriaceae > PALSA-350. The sequence goes on along the minus strand of DASYBJ010000127.1, from coordinate 20,491 downwards.
ATGGGAACGAGCAACATGCTCATGGGATTCCGCCAGCGAACCCATTCTTCTGCGTTGCTGCGGCACACGATTACGCCGCCAGTCGAGTAGCCAAATCGCGTAAGCCGATTTCGACTGAGGCCCACCTCGATCTCGCCAGCGGTCAGAGTCTTCACAACTACCTGTCCAGGCATGACCTGATGGCTGACTTCCGCATTTGCGGGGACATCCAGAATCACCGCACCCGAGATTTCACTCAACAACATCCAAATACCCCTACCTCTTTGAAACAGAACCGACATTTTTCGAACAAGGGTCTTCGTCGGTTGGACTCACATAAACAAAGGATCGAAAACGCCTACTCCATCAAACGAGGTTTCCCTATGTCATTATCATCGAACCAGACCTACGTCGTGCTCGGTGTTCTGATGCAGTTCCTGGTCGCACCCGACGCCACATCTGGCAACGTGGCTATGCTGCATTCTGAATTGCGCCCAGGAACGATTATTCCGTTACATAACCATGCTGATTCCGAGATCTTCTATCTTCCCTCTGGCTCGCTCGAAGCCTATGAGGAGCAGGAAGGCTGGAAGACCTTCGGACCCGGTCAAGCCATCGCCATCACCGGCAGAGTCAAGCACGCCATCCGGAACGTCTCTGACAAGAGCGCACTCGCGATAGCAGTGACGGGCAGAGATCTGTACAGCTTCTTCGCCGAGTTGGCTGCGCCTTTGGAGTCAGCATCGCCCTCCGCTCCGCCCACTCCTGAACAGATGCAGCATCTGTTTGCGGTTGCGGCAAAATACGGCTATTGGCTCGGATCACCTGAAGACAACGCTGCCATCGGTATCACGCTCGGTTGAACCAGGAAGGGATGCACGAATGCTCGCTGCATCCTTTCCCGCAGAACTGTTAGATTCGTGTCGCCTTTTCCCGAAAGGCCTTTTCCATCGCTTCGTCCTTTTCTTTGTCGATCGCTTTGAGAATGGCGAACGCGGTCTGGGCAGCCTTCAGAGCCGCGGATGCATTAGCCTGCTGGTAGTCCACCTTTCCCCAGTGCATGATTCTGTTGCGCCGACGAAAGAGCTCTTTATGGATGTATTTCGACCGTGACTGGTCCTTGCTTGGCGGGAATCCAGCTTTGATGATCGCGGCTTTGCTGCTGCGCGCAATTGCGTACGCACCTGAACCGCGAAACGAGGAATTGTGGGTTGACCTCAGCGGTAATGAGATCAACGCGAAAAGCACAGGAACTTAGTCAGCTCATGCTGGATTTCGAGGAAGTTGAGGAAGAGAAACGGGAGGCGACCAAGAAATACACTGAGCAGCTCAAGGAGCTGCGGGCTAAGATGCGGACGCACTCGAGGGTAATCCGGGAAAAGAAAGAGCTGCGAATCATCGACTGCGACGTGCGTTTTCACTCTCCCATTGTCGGAAGGAAGCAGACCGTTCGCCTGGACACCAATACGACACCAATACAGTGATCGAGGAAGAAGAAATGTCGTTCGCTGAACGCCAAGAGAACCTCTTCGCGGAACATCAGGAGTGGGACAAACTTCCGGAGCTCGGTCAGGGCGCTACCGTGGGGGTTGTCCTGATTGCTCGGCGCTCTATCAGGTGGTCGCGGCGCGGAATCGAGCCATCCGCCCGATCGCTCCGAGCACTCTGGCCTGGTTTCTGGATATGCTCAACCGATACCGCGGCCCCGAGGATCGCAAGGAATCGCTCGTCGAGGTCTTCGATCCCAGCATCTTTACCGTGAACCACCCGGCCTGGGAGACGCATCCTGGGACGGCAATCGATCTGCCCGCGCTCACCTCTGAGATCGCCACTCGAGCCGAAAAGGGTTCGGAGATGGCGGAGGTAGCAAGAGACGAAGTTCGCGAGTTCCGGGAGCACTCCGATACCTACGACGATGCGGAGCTGATGGAGCTGGGTGCGATCGCGATTGCCGGACTCGCGGATCCTGGTCGAACATTTCGCGATAGGGAAGACGTCATTCGGTACCTTGCTCTCAATGCAAGTGCGAAGATGGAGGATCTGTGGGCCATGGATGACACTGCCTGGACAAATACCCCCAGTCGCCATGTCGAATTCCCGGACATGGTTGAACGCCGCAAGCAACAACTCCTGGCGGGGAAGGGCACGCCACGAATGCGGGAAAAGGATTGAAGCCGGTACGGCGGCCGAAACGTCTGCCTCTTGCGTCGCTTTCACTATCTGGGACTCGTGCGCGTGATGGATTGCGGAGGTATACTTCAAACGCGACTCGGCTGCACAGGGAATCCTGCCTTACAGGGATGATCGAAAAAGCGCAGAAATCGGCTGAGGTATTCTTCATTCCTGGACTATGGTTCCAGGTTCAAGCCCTGGCAGGGCCACCAATTCCCTCATCATCGTCACTCCTCGGTACCATTACCGTAGAGAGCCGAGACGCGACCATCCTGTCTCAATCCTCCGATGCAATCACTGCAGACACCAAGGCCGTCGGGCCTTTTGCGGACCAACCAACGCTCATCTCCGAGTACCAGCGACTCGAAGACGAGATCGTGGAGAGAGGAATGTGCTGTGGCTCCTGACAGCGATCGAAAGGATGGCATGGCAAGGAATCCGAACCGATGAGATGCCCGAAAGTCTGCGTGTCGGAGCACGAGGAACGATCGCCGCTGGGGCATGGGCTCCTGCTGGCAATTCGGCCTGCTCCATGGAAAACAGACCGCGCCATGAATGAGGTGAACGTGTCCCGCTTTTTCGAAATCGCGGGACAACCGGGATCGTTCTCCGCCACCGCAGGCAAGATGGTTGACGGCAAGGAGATTGTTATGGGTACTGGGAATGGAAGCACGACGCTAAAGGCTGAACTGAAATAATGCACGTGAGATTTCAGTTTCGAGTTTGTGCGTTGCGGAGAAACTCATAATTATGTCCAAAAAAGAAGTCTCAGGCTGAAAGGGATACATGGAGAAGCAAGGCCAAGAAGTACGATACTTGGAGGTAGACAAGCTAAAGCTGGAGGTACACCCGAGTCGTAAGGCGGCGAGCGAAGCAGCGGCTCGGGCTGCCGCCGAAACCCTAAAAGAATTGGGCAACGCCGCCGACAGTGTCGGCGTTATTTTCGCTACAGGCGCTTCTAACCTGGATACGCTTCGCGCCTTGACGGCGATCGATGATCTGCCTTGGAATCGCGTCCGCGGCTTTCATATGGACGAGTATTTAGGTATCGAGTCAAACCATCCAGCCTCATTCCGACGCTATCTTCGCGAGCATCTGACAGAGCGCGTTCCCATTCGGGAGTTCTTCTTTGTTGACGGCAATGCACCTGATCCGCAGAAAGAATGCCAGGAGTATACCGACGCGCTACGCAGGGCGGATCCAAAGTTGTGCCTGCTTGGCATTGGAGAAAATGGACACCTGGCGTTTAACGATCCTGGCGAAGCTGACTTCAATGATCCCGATGATATGAAGATTGTTACCCTTGATACCATCTGCCGGGAACAGCAGTTAGCAGAGGGATGGTTTGCGAGCCTTGAAGACGTGCCAGAGCAAGCTCTTACGCTAACGATTCCACCGTTACTTCGTACACCCAAGCTGATCGTCTCCGTGCCCGGAAGCCGCAAGGCGCAGATCGTCCGGCGCACACTCGAGGATCCCATTTCAACCGCTTGCCCGGCTACCATTCTTCGCACTCATCCCGATATAACGATCTACCTCGATCCGGGTTCTGCAGCTGCATTGAATGGTCTGCTATGACCAAGTCGAAGACCCTGGGTCTGGCCATCCAAGAGCCTCCTGCAAACCTTGGAGGGATACCTCATGACTGAAAACATGAAGGAAGGGTTCGATCTCAGAACATGTGTCAAACAGGTTGAGGAGCTATCATCCCGGCCGGCATGGATGCCCAATCGTATGCGCGCATCCTCAGCGCGAATGACCGGACACTACCATTTCGCTCAGCGCAGGACCTCTTCTGTCCCGACTTATCCAAGGACTTCGATTTGGATTCGATAGCGGCGACCGCCGCTCCGACAAGGCGCAGGACTCAGCGCCTCCCCACCAATAGCGATCGCGATAGCAGGCGTATATCGCTCTGCCGAGGAACTCATTGAACCGCTCCCGGGTGTCAAGCGTCGAGGTCGTTGAGAAGACCCGTAAGTCGCGACGGGTACGATGGTGGATTGTCTGGACCTTATTCTTTTCAACGACTACGAATTACCTCAGCCGCCAAACCTTCTCTGTCCTGTCTCCGGTGATTGCGGCTCAATATCATCTCAGCCACACGGATCTGGCCAAGATTCTCGGCACGTTTCAGATTTCCTATGCGATCACCTGGCTGCTCGGAGGCATCTTCCTTGATGCCGTGGGAACGCGCGTGGGGTTGGCCCTGGCAGCCGCATTGTGGTCTGTTGTGAATATGTTGACAGGGCTTTCCTCTTCCGTCTTCGCGTTTGCTACCCTTCGGTTTATGTTGGGGATCGGTGAGGGCTTCAACTGGCCGGGAGCGAGTAAAACGGTTGCCGAGTGGTTTCCGAGCTCAGAGCGCAGTCTTGCTGTGGCGATCTTCGATAGCGGCTCCAGTGTAGGCGGAGCTTTGGCCGCCTTGGTCATTCCTTGGATTGCATTGTCCTTCGGCTGGCGACTCGCGTTTGTCTTTTCCGGAGTGCTTGGTCTTCTCTGGTTGGTCACATGGCTGCGAATCTACCACCCGATTGATCAGCATCCACGTGTCACGCCGGAGGAAGTTGCTCTAATCCGGGAAGGCCGCGAAGTGCCTCCCAAGCTAGAGGTAGGTCTTCGATCGTGGCGCGATCTGGCTAGAAACCCCAACGTGTGGGGTATCGTTCTCGGCCGTTCGCTAACCGATCCCATATGGTGGTTCTATGTTTTTTGGCTGCCGCAATATCTGAACGATGCTCGAGGGTTCAGCCTGAAGCGGATCGCCTTGTTTGCCTGGATCCCGTTTGTTGCCGCAGATCTCGGCAACTTCACAGGCGGGCTGATCTCGGGCTATTGCATTCGGAAAGGCATGTCGGTGGTCCGTGCCCGGATCTGGGTGTGCCTCTTTAGCTGTTTGCCAATTCTCGCCGGCATTCCGGCCGCTCTCGTCCATAACGCCGGTTCTGCCTTGGGATTGATTTGTGTTGCGCTGTGGGGCTACGCGAGCTGGTCTACGATGGGATTGACTCTGCCCTCGGATCTCTTCCCTCACGACGTTGTGGCCACAGTGACGGGGCTTAGCGGAACCATGGCGGGCCTTGTGGGTGCTGCTTTTACTTTTGCGGTTGGGAGCCTGGTTGACCGGTTCTCATATCGCCCTGCATTTCTGGCTGCCGGACTGTTGCCTCTCCTTGCAACCGGCTTCCTGTTTTTGCTTATTCGTACCCCGGCGGACGCCGGCAAGGCGTAGGGGCGCTTTGAGCACTGATTTCGATGGATCGGCTGTTAGGTACGCCAGTCCGGTAGACTTTTAGGAGATGCGTCCTCAGAAGTCGGCGAATGTTGGTTCCAGGTTCGAGTCTGGTGAGCCCATCGATTCTTCATGATTGGCTCCGCGGTGTGATTTCGGTACAGCGCCGCGAAGAGGCCATCTTGCCCCCATGCTCTCGATGTGGCCCTCGGTCGAAATCAACGCCGTTTCTTCAAGGTTGTCCTTCCTTCGGTCTGACGTAGTGAACATCAAAACCTGAGCGCGTCTTCTGAACTTCGGACAACCCAAACGCGTTCGATCCCTAACTGTGCGGATTGCCATCAAGGATGCCGCATGTGCGGTCTGCAGCCGTGGAACGTCCCTTTCCGTGTCGATCGATGCTCATATAGTCTGTCGCCTGAGTGAGCACGATTGCCTTACGTGGACACTCAGGCTACGGACTACCGCATCTTGCCCAGGGTCCAATGCGGCTTGGGCTTACCGTTTCGCTAGAACTCAAGACGAAGGGACACTTGACCAGTTCGGCTGCCCGCAAAATCTGAACCGCGAGCCGCGATGATCTTACCGAAACTACCGCTCGTGGTATTGAGATTTGGATCGGCAAGGTTAGCATGGTTTAAAACGTTGGTGAATGTTCCTTCAGCCCGCAGATTTACTCGCTCCGTAACTCTAAATACCTTGCTGAGGCCTGAGGAGAGGTTCACAGTACCCGGACCTTCTACATCACCAACGCTTGAGGTTCCGAACCGGCCGATGGGAGCTGAACTGACACCGACGGTGCAGGCATTTCCGGCGTGCGATTTTGCGGAGTAACCGGAGTTGCTTGGGCAAGCGAAGGACGATGCATCGAGCCAAGCGCTTCGCGTGCGAATGCTTGGAATGCCGTTCCCGATCCTGTCTGGGCGCTGCGGCCGGCCCGTGATAATACCCGAGCCAGTTCCTGACGGGTCAGCCACACCCCCTGGGATGTATGGAGTGAGCCACGGGCCACTCTGGAGCAGGAAGATGTTGCTGAGCCTCCATCCTCCAAGTACAGCGTCTTCCCAGCGATTCATGCCGCTGCCGAAGCGCTGACCGCGCCCAAACGGCAGGACGTAGGTCGAAGTGGTAATCCACCGGTGCCGGCGCGTGCCGTATACATTGCCGTAGTCGATTGCTGGGGTGGCCACGTAGGTTGCCCGGCCGCCGTTCTCTGTTGCGAAAGCAGTAGGATTTGTTCCTGCATTGTCGGCGAGGTTCTTGGCGAAAGTATAAGCAGAGTTGAATTCAAGACCCGTCGATAAACGTCGTCTTGCTTCAAGTTGAAGTGATTGATAGTTGGCCTGCGCACCTGTATTACGCATGTTGATAATGCCCCAGTTCGGAAACGGGCGATCGCTCAACGGTCGTTTAAGAGCTGGCGTGGTGCTGGAGTAGGACATATTATTCACGTCTGGTCCCCAGACCAGGTCGTTGGTCTTCATCCCTATATACGAGATGCGCGTGCCAACTCCCTTCCCGAATGCATGGTCAACCGACAGGTCCCATTGCAATGAGTAGGGGTCTTTCCAATTGATGCTGTTGCCAGTGCCGAAGTATGCCGTTCCATACGTGGGCGGACTGATGTTCGTGCCTCCACCGTTTGTGTTGGGCCACTGGAAGGCTGGACCGCTTGCAGTCTTTGTGTTTGTGAAGATGCGAGTGTTGGCCTGGAGCGCGGCGGTCATCGAGTAGTAGCCGCTGCCAAGCGTCGTAATATTGTAGACACCAAAGCCTCCTCTTACAGCAGTTGAGTCGTTTCCGAACGGTCTCCACGCGAAGCCGATGCGGGGAGAGAAGCGCACCTTGGAATAATTCCTCAGGCCCGCCGGAAGACCAACTGCCGTGTTGGGCACTACAGGCGTGCAGGGGGCTCCGTTCTGTGGTCGGCCCGTTGCGTACGGATTGTTCACTCCCGCTACTGGACAGGCATTGAAATCCGCGAGATAGCCAGGAGCGAGAATCGATTCATGGCCTGCCGGATAGATGGCACGACCGGAGAGAGGAACACTTGGATCAAAGTTGCCGATATCCCCGCCGGGATCAGAGTACGGTGGATGCAGTTCATAGCGTATGCCGTACTCGGCCGTGAAATTTGGGGACACTTTCCAGTTGTCTTGTGCGTAAAAGGCATACGTGCTGGTCTGGCCGGCATACTCCCCTGGAAGGTTATCAACCTCGCTCTGCTGAGGAAGGCCAAGCAGAAAATCGGCGAACTCGTTGCCTGTAAACATTCCACTGAAGTTGAAGGTGCCGTAGTTATCCGCACCAAAGAAGCTGGTGGGAGGCGTAGCGCGTACATGCCGGATATCAAGACCAACTTTCAGTGTATGACTGCCCTTACTCCATGTCAGATTGTCGTTGTATTGGAACAATCTGCCCGCTGACGTATCGTTTAGACGAGCCGCATTGAGTGACGTCAGATTGGTAAAATTGATCTCTGTGATGCCGTTGAATGGGTAAGTGGGCCCAACTCCTGCCAAATTTGCCGCATTGGTTACAGATGCGCCGTTAAACGGATTGCTCTTGCCATACGACTCGAGTGTGAAGCCAAAACGAAATTCGTTGATCAGATTCGGCTTCAGATTGTAACTGAACGAAGTCACGAGAATCCGGTACCGGTCAAACTGTGTACTCTCTGGGAGGAGTAGATTGTTTGGGCTTAGCAATCCGATGTTCTTCCAGGTATATCGGCCAAACAGTAAAGCCTTCTCGCCAAAGTAGTGGTCCAGCCGTATGTCGAATTGCTTGGATTCGTAGTTATTCGGCAGGTTGGCAATATAGTTGTAGCCTATACTTGATTCCGCGGCCGCCTGACTCAGATTGCTTCCATAATTCGGCGAAGGAAACAGCTTGAGGAAGGCTTGAGCAGCAGGATTAATCCCGGGCAATGTATTGTTTTGGTATCCGCCAGAAGTGAAGGGATTTGTCAGCTTGCCGGGCTCTTGGCCGAAGTTCCCCTGCTTCATCAAGTCTGTTGGAACGAGCCAGTGAACAGTCTTTGCCTGAGGATATTCGAACCCCTCGTAGGTGCCGAAGAAGAAAGTCTTGTTGTGCCCGTTATACAGACCCGGAATTACCACCGGGCCGCCAATACTTCCGCCAAAGTCGTTGCCGACTTTTTTCGGCTTCACGATTGATCCAAATGGCCTGGCGTCGAAGCCGCTATTCTGGAAGTACCAAAATCCGGCTCCATGCAGACTATTTGTGCCGCTCTTGGAGACTGTTGTGATTTCGCCCGGTTGGCCGAACTCGGCGTTGTTGCTCACGCCGTCGACACGAATTTCAGCGATCGACTCAGCTGACGGAAATGCGTCTGACAGCGGATTATTGGTCAACACGTTTTGGGCCGATATGCCATCAACCGTAGTTTCAGACTGCGATGGAAGACCGCCCTGAATCGAAAAGTTGATAGATGGTGTGCCACTCGCAGTCGGTGTCGGAGGAAACGCTCCACTATCTGCTTGGACTCCGGGCAACGCTTGAATGACATTGAGCGGGCTCGTGCTGCCAGCGCCACGATAGTTGGCCGGAAGGCTGAGCACATCCCGAGCATCCAGGGTCGCAGCAATGCTGGGCGTGTCGGTTGTGATGGCTCCCAGGTCAGCTGCGTTTACCATGACCTGCTGTGCCACATTGCTCACTTGTAGAACAATGTCTACGCGGAGCTCTTGACGTGAAGAAAGGAGGAGATTTTGCTCGATACTCTTATCGAAGCCCGACAGAGTTACTTCTACCCGATAGTGCGACGGCTCGAGGTTCAGAATCTGGTAATTGCCTCTCGGATCAGTGAGAGTATCATGCTCACTTCCTCCATCTTCATTAAAAAGAGTGACCTTGGCCCCCGGTACAACTGCTCCGCTGCTGTCTTTTACGATCCCGATGATGGCGCCCTGCGTAGACTGTGCCTGCGTAATATTGCAGAACAGGAGGAACCCCATGAAGCAGAGTACCGGTAAATGCATACATCTTATTCGCATGAAATAACTCCTAAACACGGTAAATTGTGGTGATGAGACTTGCTTAGAAGGATGCTGTTGAGCTGTGCAGTTCGCGCGCCCGCCGCATCTGCACGTGCGCGATCTTGGGGGCGTTCCCGAGCATTGTGGCCAAGGAGGATCCCCGTTGCTTTGGTATGTCATTCGCCGTTTGATGTGTTGTCTACGATTGGGCCGTGCTGGTTATTCTCTGGGTGTGGTCGATCTCCTCACGAGGAGTTCAACCTCGAGCATTTGAGATACGGCTTTGTGGATCTTCCCCTCGTCCTTAGCCTGGATATGCATCAGGAGTGTCTCCACAGACATTGCTCCCATTTGTTCTAAGGGCTGCCGCATGGTTGTGAGGGACGGACTAATCAGCTGGGCATGTGGGATATCGTCGAAACCAATCACAGAGCAATCTCTCGGTACGCTCCTCCCCAGATCATGAAAGGCACGAATCGCTCCTGCGGCAGCTAGATCATCAAAGGCCAGGAGTGCAGTAAAAGGGTGCTGTGTGCTCAGTAGTTCCGAAGTCAAGCGATAACCCTCTTCAAAAGTTGAGCTGGCGTCAGGCAGTGCCCTCATCTCCATGCAAATGGCTGGGTCTAAGTGCAAGCCGGCGTCCTTAGAGAATTTCTGAATTCCGCGCCAGCGCAAACGGCTAGCGAGGATATTCTCGGGACCGCGAAGAACCGCAATCGCTCGATGTCCTAATTCGTACAGGTGAGCTAACGCTTTTGTTCCTCCGCCCGCGTTATCGATCGTGATGCAGGACATATGATCGCGAGAATGTGCCGAGCCGATAACGACACACGGCACCTGCTGAAGACCCTCGATTACCTTCTCAGCGCTGAGCGTCGCCCAATTGGGCACGATAATAAGCCCTTCGATTCTTCTTTCGTGAAGAAGCTTCCAGTAGCGATGGAATATGTCGGCTTTATTTTGCACGCTCATAATGAGGGGCAAAAACTGCGTTTTGACGAGAGCTCCTTCGATTCCTTTCAGTAGGCGCGTGCAGTACGGATCGGTAATGTCAAAGATCATCACTCCAACTGTCTGGCTGTGTCTGTTTTTCAGGCTGCGCGCTACTGGATCAGGCGTGTAGCCGAGACGGCGCGCCGCCTCCTCGACCCGGATCCGCGTTTGTACAGACAGATTCTTTGAGAGTCGGGATTGGTTGAGAACGATCGAAACCGTAGAAATCGAAACGCCGGTCTCCCGCGCAACATCACGAAGAGTGACGGTGCGCCGTGGGTGCTTCTGAGGCGGTTTAGTCATCGGGACAGCTCTCGATGTGGCGGCTATTCATTGCCCGTCGAGCGGGCAATGGGGGACGCGGCAGCAATGAACTTCATGGCGTGAATATAGCCTCCCGATGACGCGCCAAGGTAAACACGATATTAATTCAAACGTTTGAATAAGGGATAAGACGCCGTTTGTTCATTTCTTCTTAAAGAGTGAGCCGTAGACTCTTCTCTAGAGTCAGAGCATTGAAAGCTAAATCCGTGCGCTTGTCCCGCACCTGTGAGAGGGGCTCCTCTGTGTCTTCGCGTCTTGCTTTTTCGTGTTCGTTGCTGGTTGTACTGGCCACCAAAGCATTTTCTTCCGATGCTGCTTTCAGCCAGAGGGCGATACCTGAAACGCGATTGCCGAACGGGCGCATCGTTACTCCCACAGGCAAATGGCTCTCTCTCCCGCCATTTCCATTTGCAATAGCCGTTCGGCCTGACGCCGAACAATTGACCGTGCCCTGCATCGGTTGGCCCTTTTCACTCAATGTCGTGGACCATCCCGGAGGTGAAACCCCTGAAGTCCGCAGATTTCCAAATGGACGAAAGAATGATCCGGACGTCGAGGTGCTCGCAGGTGTCGCATATTCTCCCGATGGGCGCGCCCTTTATGACGCGACGGGCGAGAGCGGGGCCGTCGATGTCTGGTCGCCGGAGATATGGAAGAAGATCGGGCGTATCCCGCTGGACGGCGTTACCGCAGCGACGAAGTACACCAGTAGCTTCGCGGCTGCTCTTGCGCTCTCTGCAGACGGGCAACTCCTTTATGTCCTCGATCAAGGGAACTGGAGGGTTGTCGTCATTGACGTGAAGAACCTGAAACGCATCGCCTCTTTGCCGACAGGCTCCAATCCCTTCGCGCTGGCACTGTCCCCCGATAGCAAACATTTATATGTAACCAACTCAGGGCTATTTGAGTACAGAACCGTTGATGGTGTCGACGCTGACGACATTATTGGAACCGGGTTGCGTTTTCCGCCGTTCGGCTATCCGTCGAAGGCGGCGCGAGAAGGTGTCCGCGTTGGGGGTCACAATGTCGCCGGGCTTGGGAGCGAGAACGATGTACGAGGAAGTTCCCTCTGGACATATTCCGTTGGAGATCCGGAAGGGGGCCGTTTGATCGCCAAGCTACGACTGGGGGGAGAGATTGGCGAGGCGCTGCACAGCATCAAAGGAGGAGCCGCCCCATCGGGTGTGGCCGCCGATGCCCAACATGTTTACGTTGCGCTTGCTCACAATGATGCAATCGCCATTATTTCTACCGACGGGGAGCACGTGCTACGACAGGTCGATATCACGCCATTTTCAGGGCCCCAATTTCGCGACAAGGAGGGGCGGCCCCTACGCGGAGTCATGCCAGCCGGTTTGGCTGTCGATGCTGGTCATTTGTATGTAGCTGAGGCAGGCATCAACGCGGTTGGAGTCATTGAGAAGAAGTCGGGTAAGGTGCTCGGCCATATCCCGGTGGGATGGTACCCGTCGGCAGTTGCTGTATCTCCGACGGGCGGCACGCTCTATGTTGTCAATTCGAAAGGCAGGGGCGCGGGCCCAAATGGAGGTTCAACGGTCTCATCGGATGCTCCCGGTCATTACATCGGCGAACTGGAGTACGGCAGTGTTTCGGCGATCTCCCTGAAGCTGAGTAGCGCCGATCTGGCAAATGCAACAGCTAGGGTCCTTCGCGACAACGAAGCGGCTCTCATGCCCGACCTGCATCTGCCCCGTCTCAAACATGCATTTCTGATTATTCGAGAAAATCGAACTTTCGATGAGATCTTCGGAGACCTCCCCGGCGTGAATGGGGATCCGAAACTGGCCCGTTATGGCATGCAGGGGTGGGCTCAGGAGAATCCTTCTCTGAAGGACTTGCACGTGACGCCGAACGCACACGCGCTGGCGCTGCGGTTCGGTACCAGCGATGCATTTTCTACGGACAGCGATGTGTCTGCCGATGGACACCGCTGGGCGGTCGGAGTAGCGCCGACTCCATGGATGAACCTCGCATGGACGTCGATGTATGGGGGACGCAGGCATGAAAACTTCTTCAGCGCAGCTCCGGGAAGGCGTACTCTCGGTGGTGGTGCCGATGCGCCAATGCCAGAAGATGAACCTGAGTTCGGCACGTTGTGGGAGCACCTCTCGGGTGCAGGATTGTCGCTGCGGAACTATGGAGAAACGCTGGAGGTAGAGGGCAACGATGAGCGAGTCGGGACAGACCCGGAGGGTCAGCGGCTCGCGCTCAATGCGCCCGTGCCCGAACCTGTATTTGTCTCGACTGATAGAGCCTTCCCCACGATCAACCAGGGCATTCCGGATCAAATCCGCTATACAGAGTTCGCGAGAGACTTCAGCAGTTTGGTGGCCAGGGGAGAAGCCCCGGCGCTCACGGTGATCCGCCTGCCACTCGACCACACAGCACATCCGCGTCCTGACGATGGCTATCCCTATCGGGCCTCGTATATTGCTGATAACGATCTCGCTTTGGGCAAGATTACCGACCTCATCTCACACAGCACCATCTGGAAGGATAGCGCCATCTTCGTAACGGAAGACGATGCGCAGGGTGGAGTCGATCATGTAGATGCTCATCGCAGTGTGTTGCTTGTCATGAGCCCATATGTTCGTCCAGGTGTTGTTTCCCATCGACACAGCAGTATGCCAAGCATTCAAAAGACAATTTACGAACTGCTTGGCGTTGGACCACTCAACCTTGAAGATGCCTTGGCAACAGACCTGAGCGACATGTTCACCGACACACCAAACCTAATCCCCTTTATGGCTGTGCCTGCCGATCCACGAATCTTTGATCCAGTGAAGGCGTGCGTTGCGCATCCAAAGACCGCCGCAGAGGCGCACGACTTAGTCGATATTGACGACCCACGCGAGATCCGGGCCGAGTTCCACAAGAAGGCAACACGGCAAAATCTGTCGAGACCAAATGGTCAGTAAATTTTTGACGACGATATGACGCAGAGGCAAAGGCGTTAAACAGACGCCGCGCGGTTGCCCAGGGACACAGGCTGGTTTCGGCGAATGTTCCGCTACCGTGGTGATTCCAGAGGATCTTCGTGACGTAGGGCTCTGTTGCAAACCGGCATGATGTCTCTGTTAGGGTAAAGAGCCATGATCGGAACTCGTTCGGCATTGTTTCGAGGGCGACACCTCGCCGACGAAGTCATTGTCCTTTGCGTACGTTGGTACCTCCGATATTCACTCAGCTATCGAGATGTAGCCAAGCTGGTAGCGGAACGGTATCTTTCGGTCGATTCATAATACCGTTAACTGGCCCTACTCTTGGAATGGGATGCCCGCAGCGAACCAAGGTTCCGCTCCTGCGCAGGCAGTGTCAGCCAGCGCTGCCACACCGCTCACGTGCAAGCCTGGAACAACATAGGTAAACCTCCGGAGATGTGACTTACGGTCCGATCTGCTATGACACAATCGCCCCAGTCACAGTCGCGTCCCTGAATGGCACTCTGAGTAGACCGGTTTATACCTCTGCGGTGCGAGTTACGCTCTCGGCTACCGACAGCGGAAGCGGCGTCAAGAGCACTTATGCTCGAGTGGATAGTGGGCTCTGGGCAGTTTACAGAACTCAACTGACCTTGTTTGTAAGCGCTAGCTTATTTTCTTTGACGGTTCGAATTGCTGTGTCGACGTGATCCGCAATCATCCCGATGGTGTCAACTTGCAAAATTGCTTTCTGGACTGCCTGGGCGCGCTCGCGATACGAAGGATTGTTCAAAATCTCTCGCACGGCATTCTGAACCTGCTCCTTCGTCGGAGTCGCTGTTCTCAGGTTGATCCCTACGCCCGACCACTCTACGCGGTGGCCCACCCGCGGTTTATCTTCTGTGAGCCCGGCGACGACGACCGGCACACCGCAGCTGAGAGCGTGCTGAACTCCGGTGTAACCGCCGTTGGTCACAAATATAGCAGTCTCTCGAAGCACCAGCTCGTAAGCGGCATAGGACTCCACACGCGTGTTTGCGAGTGGCGACAAAGCGGCTGCTGACGCTTCGTTGCCGGTTGTAACCAGAACATCCAAATTCTCTGCCGCCAACCCTTTCATCGCCGGACGCAGCAGTTGATCCAGATCGCGGTTCGCAACCGAACCTTGCGTCACGAAAATCAGCGGCCTGTTGCGATCTCTCGTTTCAAGCCACGCGGCAACAGACCCGCCCTCGCGATTTCTGGGCAGCAGCGGCCCGACAAACGCCACATTCCCGTGCGACTCCTCACGCGGAAATTCGATGGCTTCTGTCCCAAACTGAAGAAAGACGTCCGGTAGCCGGTAAATCTGGTCGTCGTGAAATCCCCCTGGAATCGCAACTCCAGCTTCCTTCAGCATCGCGTCGATGTATCGCCAGGCCGTACCGCGCCTGTCGGCTATTTTTTGATTCTCCGCTAGATTTCGTTCTCGCCAACCCGGAGCACTGCTGAAGCCGCTCGTAAGTGAGGCACCCGGATCCAGCCACATTGGAGCGACCACACCGCAACCAATGACGGCCGGCCTTGGTTCATCCCGAAGCAACAATGGAAAAGCTCCCAGATAGAGCACCTCATAGAGAATGGCATCGATCTTTTCCTGCTCGATGATCCGGCGTAGAGCACGATCCATGACGGGGATGCGTCCCCCCAGCATACGGGCAAAGAACGTGAGCCCCCGTTCACTGCTGGGCACGTCATTGATCGAAGGTTCTGCGCGGCTCGGATCGCGATAATCGAAATCAGCTTCCGGAGCAAACGGCACGAAACGCAGACCCGCCGCCTCTACCCGCTTACGGAACGACTCACCGGAGTGAAAGACGATCTCATGGCCTCTCCCGTGAAGCTCTTCAGCGACCGCAAGCATGGGATTGAAGTGCCCGGGGGCAGGAATCGCAGCAAAAAGAAGACGGCTCAAATTTATCTCCATCGGTTGTGGCAGTTGTTTGATGAATGTCGAAAAAGAGAGTAAGGAGTCTCTCCAAGTGCCACTCGTCGACAAACACTCTCCCGGAAGGGCGCGATCACAGTAGAACAGGGGAGGATCACACCCATGATTGAAGACGTGTTCTGGGATGCAACAGTTGAATCTACAAGATCGCTGGAATGTGGCGGTGATATTGGCATGAGTTCTCCTTGATTCCGATGCTCTTCCGTTTGAGCTACCATCTATTGAACAATTATCGATGCCTCTCATCATTTGTTGCTTCTCCCCGGTCCGCATAAACGACTGAGAGTAGGGGTTGTGAGATTCAGAAGCCGCTCTGCGTGGCTCCAACCAGCGTACATGGAAGGACGCTGAAAGTTGACCGATAAACGGTGGCAATGGTGGAGCCGGTCGTGCGTGAAGCGCCTTCGATCAATTGTTGCATCTTACCGGCTCGTCACATGGTTGCGTTGATGAAGCGGCTTACGGGGGACTACGAAGGGCCCCCGCTCAGGCGTTACTCGCCGAGCAGAGATTCGGACAACCGGGGAGGGGCTGTTCGGCAAGGTAGCGGGAACCATGTCAGATCAGGTAACTCTCAGCGACTTAGAAAGAATGAGATAAGAGCAAAGCTCGCTACGGCGAAGAGCAGCAGCGCAGCTTCACGCGGCTCAAGGAGGCGTACCACCGCGGCCCGCGATGCCTTGCGGTCAGGTCCTGGCTCATTTGACGGTAGGGCAATTGGAGCTTTGGCTTGTGCTTTCTGAGCCACCTCCGCGCCTTGGAGCATCACCTGCATTTCATAGCCGGGAACCTCAATGATATCCCCTGACTTCACACGAGCCGACATCTGGGCCTTCAGGAGGGCTCCATTCAGCCAAGTCCCGTTGCTGCTGAGATCCTCGATAGTTAGACCGTTATCCACAAGCATGAGCGAAAAATGGTGACGAGACAGCCCGTCTCCCTGGAGAAGAACCGGGCTTCCTAAGTGCCGGCCTATGGTGATCTTCTCTTCGACTGCGAAGTCACAATTGGTGGCCTCATTCAACACTTTGTTCGTAACGACAAGCCTGACTTGCATATAGATAGAACCTCTCCGGACAGTTACATGACCTCTAGCAGTAGCCAGGTGAGCTATTGATGGGCTCTGCTCTGCCGCTTTCTGCATGGCCGTCGGAGTCGTCGCATCTGTGATACGCCTTATGGCACATGGAAGCTGGCCCGCGACTGGCTATTTCTTCGGTGCGATCATCGATGTCAGCTTCAGGAGCGCACTTGCCAGCGCAGCAGTTGAACCGTTAGGACTGATCTCCATCGATCGCTGAAGACTCTGGCGAGCACCGACCCTGTTGTTCTGCAGCAGTTGTATCTCTGCAAGCTGTGCGTGCACAGCCGCGCTGGCACGATTTAGTTCGAGCGCACGCCGGCAGTGTGCTTCCGCCTCGTCTAACTTTCCTTCATCCATGGACACTCCGGCGAGTGCCAGGTCGGCGACTTCTCGGGTTGGAAGCAGTGCGCGCACCCCTTGGAAAATATCGCGCGCTTCGCGAAATCTTCCAGCATATCGATACACGCATCCGGCTTCCAACATAAGCCTTAGTTCTTTGGCAGGTGCTTGCAAGTCTCTGGTTTTGAGCATTGTTTTATCAGTTGCCTAGTTTATGCTTTGGATGACTGACATTAGCGTTTGATGCTTTGACTTTTGAACATTTGCTGCTAATGCTGTCTCTTCTTGTAGCTGGTTGGATTGTTGAGCTACGGCCAGAAGCTGGTTGGAAGTGACAAGGTCGGCGGCATTGGAGGCAAATCCGGAAGCTATACCGCCGGAAATACCCGAACCCCCGATGAGACTTCCTAAAGCACCGCCTAGTCCAGGAGCAAACATGTTTCCTGCGATTCCGGCCATGCCTCCAAGGATCCTCTTGAACATGCTTGGCTGATGAGGTACTTGGACCTGTTGGTTCTGAGACTCTTGCTGAATCTGAGTCAGGTTTTGGTTGACACCGCTGACGTTGGTACCGCTGTTTGAGGTTAACGCTTGGCTCATGGTGACCTCTCACTTATCGAAGCTTTGCTGCTTCTGTTGGTTGTTTTTGTTAAACCCGCGCTGTAACGCCTCTAGCTCCT
The DNA here is from genome assembly GCA_036500845.1 of Acidobacteriaceae bacterium. Taxonomy (GTDB): domain Bacteria; phylum Acidobacteriota; class Terriglobia; order Terriglobales; family Acidobacteriaceae; genus PALSA-350. The sequence continues at coordinate 2,758 of DASYBJ010000127.1, read as the reverse complement.
GGAGCAGTGCGCAAGTGCGGGCGTAGCCTGCAGAGATGAGCCGGGCGCGTACTCGATCGGCGGCCGTTCCCGTTGCCTCCAACGACTGATACTCCTTGTGCTTCGCTGTTAAATACGCGATCGTCTCTGACGGAGACTCATCGAAAACCTCCGCCAGAGTTGGAAATGTCATCCATTCAGGGAGCACGTTCGATGATATTTCTTGCGATGTTGCCACGTTGACATTGTTTTCTCTTGGCATACTCGAATTACCTGATCCATTCCATTAAGTAAGGGCTAATCTTTCCTCTTGCGGCTCGGGAGGAGCACTTAAAGAGATCGTCCCGATGGGTTCAACCGCGATCTCCGGCGCAAGCTCGTTATAGCTGAGGGCGTGGAGCTCGGGGAAACTGCTGCCTACCGCAGTCTTTATAAAACGCCGAATCGAGCCATCGACGACTAACACAGGATTCTGTATCCGGGTCGGCACGTCGCCGATCTGGTTTCGAATTGCTTCGGCGAGCAGATCGATCTGTTCCTGATCCATTGCGAGAAATGCACCTGAGGACCCCTGTCGAACCGACTCGCGGATGATGTCTTCAAACGAGGGGTCGAGTTGATAGACAACGAGTCGTGGTCTACCGCCGCTCAGGCCGAAACAGATATGCCTTTTCAAGGCAAGCCGCGCATGCTCGGCCAGAGCAGCAGTATCACCGGCGTCAGTGCGGTTCCATTCGCCGATCGCTTGCAGAATCGCCCGAAGATCCTTGATTGCCACATGCTCGCTCAGGAGCCTCTGAAGGATGTCAGTAAGCTGCTGCAGCGAAACCGTCTTGGGCACGATCTCCTCTACCAGCGTCGGATAGAACTTCCGGACCTCATTGATCATCCACTGGACTTCCTGCATCGTGATGAAGTCCGTGGCGTGCGACCGCAGGAACGCGGAAATGTGAAGCAGAAGAATCTCATCGGTGTTCCAGATCTTCATATCCAGCGCCGAAACACGTTCCATATCTGCTCTGTCGATCCAGGACGCCGGCTTGTGATCCGCGGGATTGACCGTTGCCTCTCCTTCTATGCCGTAGTCGGCCAGTGTCTGCGCGGAAGTATTGACTAGCAGACGATCAGAGCGAATGCGCCCCGTACTGATTGGTGCTTCGTTCAGCCAGAACCGGTAATTGTTGCCTTCCTCAAACGCAAGCTGAACCAAGTCCACCCGCAATGGCGGGAAGACCACCCCCAACTGCCTGTAGAGCGTGTTTCTCAGGTTGACTAGCTTGTCGAAGAACACCTTGCCTTCTTCGCTTTCCATAGAGACAAAAGGCGACAGCTCGCCGCCCAGTTCGATGATGAGAGGATATGTCCTCACCAATTCCGGATTGGCGGGCGGAGGCGGAACAACCTGCACAATGTTGTTCGCCTGCTGTGTTTGTGACTTCGCTTTGAGTCGCTGCGCCTGATAGAGGCCGTAGGAAATACCGCCGGTCACCACGGTGAGAAGCAGGAACGCAAACTTAGGCATTCCCGGCACCAATCCCATCACCAGCAGAATGGCGGCAGCGACACCGATCGCCTTCGGCTGTGCGAGAATCTGGCCGGCGATATCGCTGCCGATGTTACTGGCCTCATCTTCTGAAGCTACGCGCGTCACCACCATGCCGGCGGAGATAGAGATGAGCAAGGCCGGAATCTGCGCAACCAGACCGTCGCCGATGGTGAGGATCGAGTAGGTCTGGACAGCCTCGCTCGCATCCATGCCGTTCATCGCGATGCCTATGATCAGCCCGCCGACGATATTGACGACAGTGATGATGATGCCGGCGATGGCATCGCCCTTTACAAACTTCATGGCGCCGTCCATGGCGCCGTAGAACTGAGATTCCTTCGCGAGCATCTGGCGTTTCTTCCGCGCCACCTTGAAATCGATACTGCCGGCCCGCAGATCGGCGTCGATGCTCATCTGCTTGCCGGGCATCGCATCAAGAGTAAAGCGAGCTGCTACTTCGGCCACGCGCTCAGAACCCTTGGTGATGACGATGAACTGCACCAGGGTGATGATCAGAAATATTACGGCGCCCACGACGAAGTTGCCGCCGACCACGAAGTTGCCGAACGCTTTAATGACCTCTCCAGCGTCGGCCTGGAGTAGAATCAATCGCGTAGAAGATATCTCCAGTGCGAGCCGATACAACGTCGTCAACAGCAAAATCGTTGGATAGGAGGCAATCTGCGCGCCATTCGACACGTAAATAGATACCATCAAGATCGTAATGGCGATGGTAATGTTTACGGTCAAAAAGATGTCAAGCATGAACGTCGGCAGCGGTACGATCATCAGGCCGACGACAAGTGTTATGCATGCCACCAAAACCAGGTCGCTAAAACGAGTCAGGACGGTGTTGAGGTTCCCCGATCGAATCTCTTGTTGTATGCCGGAGAATTGCATCAGAAGCTTAGCTAACATAAACACCTTTGAGACGGCGATTGGCCCGCTACCTGCCCGATCCAGAAACTGTTCTTTTTCAGCTGCGTTGATATTCGCCCTCACAGCAGACGAAACAAGCCCGCACGGAAGCCGCAGTTATATCTTCCGCGCGGGCGTTCTAGGGGAGATACTTTCGTTTAGCTTTTATTGTATGGCTTGGATCGCGGCCGACACCTGCTCGTGGCGATTCTTTTCCTCGGCGGATGCCAATTGGATCTGCTCTAATTGTTGGTTTAACTGCTCGGCTATTTGCAGATCCTGCTGCGCTTGAGCGTTACCGCTGGCCGTGGCATT
>DASYBJ010000126.1:0-15571 GCA_036500845.1 Acidobacteriaceae bacterium | reverse complement strand
CGAAAGAACTTGAGCTATATCAATGTAGATTTCTTGACCAAGGATCCGTTGGACCAAAAGATCCTCAGGTGTGCACACTTCCTGGGTGAGATGGCCGTCAGCGGCGAGTTTCAGGACAACGGGTCGTGCCGTTGAGGAAGGTAGCCGATGTCCAGCGGGTTCCCGCGATTGTCGTGATCTGTTGCAAATTTTTGGCGCGACTAACGTTCCACTGAAGTAACTCCGCGGAACAAGAGAGAAGGCCTTCATTGGTGACTGGGACTTTTGCTAGTTTACTGCCTCACTCGCGGAATCCTAGATTGTCGCTTTAGCAGTTCAGGTCAGATTTCGCAAGGCCTTCGACAGGCCTTCGACAGTCGGCTATGGGCCTTAGGGCAGATCCCACATCCTCGGCACAGGCCACCGTAATCCTCCCGCTGGCAAAAGATTCAGACCCGGCCACGTGGAACGCGATTATCGCAGGGCCGGAGGATAAGGAATGTCCGTGCTGCCGCCTCCCATGCCGCTGCGATGCATGACGAGCCGGCGTTACGCGAAAAGTGGTTCCGCTCCTGGAGGATAAAAAGGATCAAGTGCGGTTCCGCGCTGCTGCGGCATATCTTCGCCTAACGCTGGTGGCGGCAAAGTCTCAGGAAAACTGATGGTATGAAGGGCGAATCGCTATGAACGAAGTGAATTGCGTAGTCAATAAGTGAGAGTTGGCCATGAGCATTTGGAAACGACTTCAGGCTTACATAGCAGGCGTCGCGCTCGTGGTTGCCACGGCGCCAATCGATGGCTGCAAGAGGTCGGAAACGAACCCGGCCCCGACGCAGGCTTCGGAGTCAGTTGCTCCCCCGGTAATTAACGCCATGCCCACAGCAGAAGAGCTTTACCAACTGGTTGCTCCGATCGCATTGTTCCCTGACAACCTGGTGGCGCTTGTGCTGGCTGGCTCGACGTATCCAGACCAGATAACGGCGGCGCAGAGCTGGCTACAGCAGAACGGTAAACTCGATGGGCCGCAGTTACAACAGGCTGTCGACCAGCAGCCATGGGATGGGAGCGTCAAGGGGTTGACTACGTTTCCCGATGTACTGGACCAGATGGCTAAAAACCTCAGCTGGACCTCCGAGTTGGGCGACGCCTACTTCAATGATCAACAAAACGTGATGAATGCTGTGCAGGTGATGCGGCAACGCGCCCAGGCGGCGGGGACCCTAAAGAGTAGCTCGCAGCAGAGCGTGTCAGTGCAGCCAACTCCGCCGCCGCCGGCGGAGCCGGCCAGCGGACAGCCGACGACTATCGTGCAGCCACCGGCGCAAACCATCGTCATCCAACCCGCGCAACCTAATGTAGTCTACGTGCCAACCTACAATCCGGCAGTTGTATACGGAGCTCCGGTCCCGGTTTACCCCGGCTATGTCGCTCCGCCTCCTCCGCCCGGACCCTCAACTGGCGAGATGGTTGCCACGAGCCTTCTCTCCTTCGGGGTGGGCGTAGCAGTGGGTGCGGCCATTAACAACAACAACAATTGCTGCGGCTGGGGATATAACTCGTGGGGCACCAATTGGCACGGCGGGACCGTGGTTTATAACCGCAATGTCTATGTCTCGAACTCGAATGCGTTTGTCAATCGCAACGCCTATTACAACAATCGCAACAACTACTACAACAACAATAACTATCCCCGTCCTGTCCCATACAACGGAAACAACGTCGCGTCTAACAACCGCTCTGTCAACTACAACCAGGTGAACGTTAACCAGGCCAACATTAACCAGGCTGCGCAGAACAGACCGAATTTCAACTCGAACCTGAACCAACAGCAATACAAAGGCACAACGCTGAACCAACAGGGTAGGCCGGTGCCTGCCGCAGCCGTGAACAACCGGCAACCTATGCAGGCAAACCAAGGCGCGCAGAACAGCACGCGTTTGAACAATAACAACGCGCGCCCTGCGGCCACCCAGCCGAACTTTGCGAATCAGCAGGGGCAAGGGGGTAATCGGCCGGGTGTCAATCAAGCAGCGAACGACCGGCAGAATGCACAGACGATGCAGACGAGGGCAGCGGCGCCGAACGTCACGCAGAACAATCTGGCACAGCGCAACATAGCCCAGAACAATGTGGCGCAAAACAACCCAGCGCGTGGCTTCGGTCAGCAACCCAGCCGTGGCGCGAGCAGCGGTGCCTTCCAGAACGTGAACACTGGGGGGAACGCGAGATTGGACTCGGCGCGAGGCCAGCAGAGTCTCGGCGTGACCAGGCCTACCGGCGACACCGGCAATTTGGGCGCTAATCGTCAGGTGAACGCGGGAGCCCAACGCGAACGCGTGGCACAGCGTTCCACACCCGGCGGTCGACAGCGCAGATGATGTTCCTGAGGATGCACGCTATGAGGTCTGAATCCAAGAAAAATGATGCTTTGAAATGGAAAGCATGCAGGCTAGCCGGTGCGACCCTCTTGATCGCGCTCGGTTTCGCCCTGCTCATACTCACTCTCGCGCCGCTTGCGCTGCGGGCACAGCAAGGCGGCGAGAAGATCTTCGATTCGCCGGGAGCGGCCGCAGTTGCCGTCTACGACGCAGCTAAAGGAGGGGATGGGTCAAATCTCGCCGGTATCTTCGGGGCACAGGCAAAGACATTGCTGCACACGGGCGACGATGTGGCCGACAAGAATGCGTTGCGCACATTCGTCTATCTTTATGATCAAATGCACCGCGTTGTAATCGAGCCCGACCAGACTGCGACGCTCTACTTAGGGCCTCAAAACTGGCCTTTCCCCATCCCAATGGCGAAGAATTCCAGCGACCGCTGGTATTTTAACGCAGAGAGCGGCGCCAAGGAGGTTCTCTATCGACGTATCGGGAACAACGAGCTCGGCGCAATCGACACTTGTCTCGCGCTGGTCGATGCACAACGCGAATACTTTGCCACCAGGCCTGATGACGACAAGACACCGCACTATGCTGCCAAATTGCTGAGCGATCCCGGCCAACGCGACGGCCTGTATTGGCAAAGCACGGACAACGATAGTCCCATTGGGCTTGCACTCGCGCAGGCGACGAGTGAAGGCTACAGCTTCAAAACCGGAAAAGCTGTACCTTTCCACGGCTACTATTTCAAATTGCTCACTAAGCAAGGTGAGGGCGCAAAAGGTGGAGCGAGAGACTACATGGTGAACGGCAAGCTGACGCGAGGATTCGCATTGGTTGCGTGGCCTGCCGAGTATCGCAACTCGGGTGTCATGACTTTCATGGTGAACGAGAGCGGCGCCGTGTACCAGAAGGATCTTGGCCCTGATACTGCTAAAACAGCCGCTGCCATCACAGAGTATGACCCAGGTCCAGAATGGACGAAGGCGTAATCAACCGGAGCTGGCCAGGACAGCGCGTATTGCTGACCGGCACTTAGCTGCCGCCTAAAATGCCAACCTCAGTGCCAGTTGTCCCACGCGGGAACCTTCACTTGTCCGTTTCCGATCGAGGAAGGGGCTTCGACTCGAGCCTGCGTTCGATGCGAGCGGGCATTGGAATCCGGAGTATGGAGGAACGCTTGCGGCTCTCAGGTGGGCAGTTCGAAATTAGCTCCCAGCCTATGGAAGGAACCAGAATCGACGCCTGGCTAACGTTCGAGATCGCCAGTCAGAGTGTGGGTTAGACCCAAGGACGGTATTGTTGCCGATGTAAGTGGGTCTGAAGCCGGCTTGCGAGGCACACCCAACCCTTGCCGGTCTTCTATCGAGGCCTCCAGTTTTTCCTCCGCGTCCTCGAACGACCGGGCTATCGTCGAGTCCAGTCTCTCTTGCCAACGGCGAAGAACCGGGTGACGTTCTTTCGGTAACAGCGAAATCAAATCGCTGATCAAGGCCCTCATGCGGCGCATGATTTGCACGCTTGTGGCGCCGCAATACCGAATTTCGTCGAACGCCAGAACGGTGAAGTCTTCCCAAGTGGGTTCTGCAATCACGAGCCGAAGGGTACCGCCAGCGTCGCGCGCAGCTCCAGTCTGTAAGCGGCTACCACCTAGCCGCAACAAGAGGTCTTCGATCTGATCGAGCGCTTGGACGGCAGTGGTGGGATCGTTCACCGCGGGGGAAAGCGCCCTGATTGCAATGTCCACGAGCAGCCTGATTGCATATTTTGGATCCTGGTCGAACGTTCGTTCCCGTCCCATGGCCAGCGTTTTTCTCAGCACCGCTTCTTCTATTTGCGTTGTTGCTCCGTGAACCCGGATGAGTACAGTTCCTTCTACAACCGTATCTCCGACAGACGAAACCACCTCCACAATTCCATCCGAGTCCGATGCCAATTTCAGTAACGATGAGTGATCGATACCTTGGATCGCAAGCGGACGCCCGATGTGCACCAAAGTCTGGGTTACGGGGACTCTCTCAAATTCCTCGGGTTTAACTACGGCAATGGGTGTCTCAAAGGGCGTGAACATGGTTCCAATGACATCTCTTCCGCGATCCCCGGTGAAAGAAAGCATTCGGTTTATCTGCAGCGCAGCTACCCTTTCAACCAGAGCGATAAACATGCCTACGCTGGCCAGCAACAGGGCAAGCACAAGCCATCCGCTCAAAAAAGGCACTTCGCCGGAATGATTGCGGTCCACCCAGGCAACGGCAGCTATGGAATAGAGGAAGGTGGCTGTGAAAACGCCGAGCGAATGCCAAATGACGCGGTCTCTCGCAATCCATAAGACAAGACGCGGAGAATATGCGGCCGCACTGAACTGCACCATCACGAAGATCAATGAGAAAACAACCCCGGTCATCGCCAGCATCCCAGTGCCAACCGAGGTATAAATCGCCAAAGCGGCAGAAGGCGAGATTCCAGCGTAGAGGTGGGACAACCGACTCTCAAATCTGGGTAGAGTTAGTCCTGCCAGCGTGGCGAGGAAAGCGTACGAAGTTGGTATTGCCCAGTTGGGCAGTTCCCAACGGCGCAGTTTGCTAATCATAGCTGCTGACTTTCTAATGTGGCGTGTTGATATCGGCCTTCAGTCGCAGCATCGCTCGCTGATCCAGCAGGATCAGCCCGCTGCTCGGCGTGTCGAGATCGGCGATAAGGGCGACTACAATCGCGATGGTGAGAGGGGCGATAACTAGCGTCAACCAGAAGCGCGCGGCGAGTGTCAGTCCACGCGCGAAAACCGCAATGAGGGACACAGAGATAATCAAGAACCATATTGGAACCGGTATGCGGTACTCCAGAGCGGCAATGCGTTTCTGATGGAGATCAATGATCTCGTTCAGAGAATTGATATATGTGGCGAGGATGGCGGTACGATCAACTTTTGAGACCTCAGTGACGCCCTCCCAAAGTTGCTCCAGGATCGCTTTGGATCGATTTGAGGCCTCCGCCAACCGCATGGGGTCCAGACCAGCATTATCGAAATCGAGCCGGGCATCGACGTACTGTCGCAGCAATTGCTGGGCTTGCCCACGATATGACTGTGGTAGTGTGCCCGCACGCAGATAAGCAGTCCCAATGGCGTTGGCTTCCTCTATAAGCAACGACCGCCGTTCGGCATACCGGGGTGCGGCCAGCGCTAGCGTGAAACCTAAGAGCAGGCTGAGCAGAACGAACAGCCCGTCACGAATCGCTGTCATTTGATCTTTACGGTTCGCGTTCTCCTGGATGCGGGCACGGCTGGCGACCTTCTGTCCAGCTTCGATGGCAAGTGCGAGAACGAGCGCAAGCAAGAAGCCAAGCAGCCAAGGGTTATTCAGCAGACGTTCCATTTCGGCGAGCACTCCCGATGTAGTTTGCCTAGTCGAGTCGTCCCGTCCGATGGCTTGAGCCCAGACGATCTCCGCTATTGCCGTAAAAGTTCTACTCCTAGAAAGACTCCTCCTGAGGTCAGACCGACAGCGTTTCTACGTGTTGTGTTTGGTCCTTCGCAAAGGCGCCTGCCTTACCGGCAAGCAGAAGCTGCTCTCCGTCAATGCGGCCGAACAGTTCGATCAGTTTTGCGACCAGGCCAGTCCATCCGGTCTGGTGGCTGGCTCCCAGGCCCGCACCATTGTCACCGTGGAAGTACTCGAAGAACAGGATGTAATTTTTCCATTGCGGATCTGTCTGGAACTTTTCGGTACCTCCGTAGACGGGCCTCCGGCCGGATGCATCACGCAGGAAGATCCCCGTCAAACGATCAGCAATCTCCCGTGCAACCTCGAACAGGTTCATCAATTTGCCCGAGCCGGTCGGACACTCGATTTTGAAGTTGTCGCCGTAGAAGGCATAGAACGACAGCAGGGCGCGAATCAGCAACGCGTTCACTGGCATCCAAATGGGTCCACGCCAGTTGGAGTTGCCGCCGAACATGCCCGTATCGGACTCGGCCGGCAGATAATTCACCCGGTATTCCCGGCCTTCCACATGAACCACGAAAGGATGCTCTTCGTGATAGCGGGAGAGCGCTCGTATGCCATAAGGGCTCAGGAATTCGTTCTCATCGAGCATCCGGGTCAGAATCCGGCGTAACCTGTTCTCATTCACGAGTGCAGCCATACCGCGCCCGCCATAGCCATAATGGCCGGGCCCGGTAGCATGAATGCTCTCGCGCAGTTCCGGCATGCGCCGCAAGCGCTCGAACATGGTTTGCGCCACTCGCGGTACCCGTTCGCGCTGCCAGGGCTCGATTACTGTGGTGGCACACAAGGGCAGCAGGCCCACCATGGAGCGAACTTTGAGCCGATGGGCACTTCCGTCGGGGAGGCGAAGGACGTCGTAATAGAATCCGTCCTCCTCGTCCCACATGCCTTCCGGTCCCGTCTGGTTCATGGCGCGGGCGATCCAAACGAAATGGTCAACAAACTTGATCGCCATGTCTTCGTACGACGGGTCGTGGGCTGCTAGTTCGACGGCGATCTCCGCCATGTTCTGACAGAACAGTGAAACCCAGGCAGTGCCGTCGGCCTGCTCAAGGTGGCCGCCGGTCGGCAGCGGCGAGCTGCGATCGAAGACCCCGATGTTGTCCAGCCCGAGAAAACCGCCCTCAAAGAGATTCTTGCCAAAGCGGTCCTTGCGGTTCACCCACCAGCTGAAGTTCAGCATCAGCTTGTTAAAAGAGCGCTTGAGGAACTCAATATCACCTTTCCCCTGCGCTTGTTCCGTTCTGTACAGGAAGATGCTGGCCCAGGCGTGCACCGGCGGGTTCACGTCACCGAAGTTCCACTCGTAGGCCGGGATCTGGCCCGTTGGGTGCAGGAAGAACTCCTGCAGCATCAGGTCGAGCTGATCTTTGGCGAAGTCGGTGTCGACCACAGTGAGCGCGATGGTGTGGAAAGCCAGATCCCACGCCGCATACCAGGGATACTCCCACTTGTCGGGCATGGAGATGATGTGATTGTTCACCATGTGGAACCATTCCCTGTTCCGCACAAAGTGTCCGCCCGGCTTCATCGGATCGACGCCATGTTCCACGAGCCATTTGTCCACGTCGAAGAAGAAGAACTGCTTGGTCCAGAGCATCCCGGCCAAAGCCTCTCGCATAACGACGGCTGCATCCTTCGTGACACGTTCCGGAGTGATCGATTTGTAGAACTCGTCCGCCTCACCCTGGCGAGTCTGCATGATCGCATCGAAGTTCTTGAACGGGTTTCCCATGGCGGCAGGCGCCGCGTCGCTTAGTCGCATGCGAATGGTGGCTGTCTTCCCCGCCCCTACTTTCAGCTCGTAGTGTGCCGCAGCCTTGGTTCCCGTTTTCTCGGGATTGACCGAGTTTTGATTTCCATGAACAACGTAGTTGTTGATTCCGTCTTTTACATACGGAGAAAAGTTCATGGTGCCGAAGACACGCTCGTTGTTGGTCTCATTTTCCGTGAACAGCAGAGGGACATCTCCCTCGCAGTACAGATACCGCTCACCCAGATCGGCATGGGATGCTGCCACTGCCTGCGTGCCCTTTGGGGCAGAGGCCTGTTTCAAGGAAGGCTTGGGTGTACCTGGCCACCAGGTCCACGTGTTGCGAAACAATAGCGTCGGGAGGACCTGCAAAGTGGCCGGCTCAGGCCCGCGATTGGTTACACTGATCTGGATCAGGAGGTCTTCGGGATTCTGCTTGGCGTATTCAACAAAAACGTCGAAGTAGCGATCTTCGTTGAAGATGCCGGTATCCAATAACTCGTACTCCATGTCAAGGCGGTTGCGGCGCCGGTTGGTCTGGATCAGATCGTCATAGGGATAGGCTGCCTGCGGGTATTTGTACAGGTACTTCATGTAGGAATGCGTGGGGGTGCTGTCCAGATAGAAGTAGTACTCCTTGACGTCCTCGCCGTGGTTGGCCTCGCTGTTGGTCAAACCGAACATACGTTCTTTGAGGATGGGGTCTTTGCCGTTCCACAGGGCGACGCTAAAGCACAACAACTGTTGGTCGTCGCTAACGCCGGCGATACCGTCTTCACCCCAGTGATAGGCACGCGACCGGGCTTGGTCATGGCTGAAATAGTCCCAGGCATTCCCATCCTTGCTGTAGTCCTCGCGGACTGTACCCCACTGACGCTCGCTGAGGTAGGGTCCCCATTTTCTCCAGGGCACACCCTGGTTGCGGGCAGCTTGAAGCCGATTTACTTCCATGTTCTCGCTCACAATTTCCTCCCGGGGGCGCAGCTAGGTGGTGTGCGGCTTACGCAGATGAACCAATTATTTGCCTGGAGGGTTCGAAGGTAAACTAGCACTTCTCCCAGTAGGTACACTGCGCGCTCGAGCTGTATGTTTAGGCTACCCTGACTCAGAATACTCTCAAGGCGAATTGACCTCTCTGCAAGGAGGGGCGAGCAAGCGCTTGTCTCCCTCATTCCCTACTTAGCGGTCGTAGCCGTTATATCATTTACCCCAAGATAGAGAAGAGGGAAAGTAGTACCATCTGGAGCCGTTGGGGCCTCAACACCTTTTCCAGATCGCTGGCGCGCGGGACCTACTTACGCGAGTGCGACACAGGATCCGGCTCGGGAGTGCAGGATGAGAATGTAACTGGCGAGGACGCCTGCTGCCCACCGCAGTTATCGGTGCATGCTGCTTTCTTAGGTCACCGGCCCTGGTGGTACAGGACACAAAGGTCCGCCGCGTCCTCGTGCTCACAGAGCGCGCCTCTCCTGCGGTCACGATCATTCTCCAAGAGAGAGCCGAACTTGCTGTCCGGGCTTGTTGACCTTCGGAGCAGGTACGAACTCCCTGGAAATTTACGAATGGGCGAGCAAAGCCGGCAACGCGATCGCGCGGGAGATCCTGGCTGGAGCCATCGCTGTCCTGCCAGGGAACCGCTCGGAATTCGAATTGGAGTGGGCACAGGGGCTTTGGAGAAGGCAGTAAATGGTTCATGACGTCCGCGACTCCTCTCAAAACAAACGCGGGGGGCATGGTGGTCAGGGAAACCTAATGTGTCGATGCAGCCTTAAATGTTTTCGCGGTAAGGGCGAATGAGGATTGATCATTTGGCCGACTGGAGGAAGTCATTCCCGCAATGGCTTTAACACTGTCGAACCGGTTCGGTTCCTTCATTCAAGATTGCAAGATAGCCCTCGTACACGACAAAGAAATCGCCAGCCGCGTTGTTGTAGAGGGGACGCTCACGCCGGAAGATGAGTTTACCGACTTCTTGCACGATCGCGCCGTCCGCAATCGCTTCACCGCTTAGGATGCCCGTCTCGCGCGCATGCGTTTTCCCTTTGAGAAGTCCAGTAGCATACAGCCCTACCGGAATCGCAATCTCACCCCCGAGCAGGGCATTTGACGCATTCACGTTGTCCTTGTTGAAGGTTCGGTCGCGCGATATATCACGCATAGCGTCGGTGTCGGTGGCCAGGGTAACTCCCATCGCCGCTCCGAGCGGCAGGAGCCAAATCAGGTCATGGGACCTGATGCGGGACGGACTAGTCCATATCGGGATTTGGTCCTTCAGGATGGCAAGCGGCAGACCTTTCTCAGTCACCGGCACCTGTGCAGAAGGAGCCTCCGGCAAGCTACCTTCCGGAGAAGCGACAGAGGCCGTTACCGCGACCGCAGGACGATCAGAAGCAAACGCATGAGTTGTGGAGCACAAACTCGCATAGGCGTAGAACGTGGCCAAAAACCATGCGACCATACCGTGGCTGAAAATTATCTTTACCAGCTCCCACCGCCCGTTTCTTCGTTTCCGATGTCAAACGCCGTCGATTTCGATTCACCCGTGCAGTATCGCTCGTCGGTGTCGCCATCGTGTCGGCTTCCTCTTATCCGCCGGCAATTGCAAGAGGTCGGGTTTCGTTAAGTTCTAATCGATATGGAAATCTTGCACGACTGGCAAAACTGATAGCTATCTGGAATACGCTGACTCGACAGGCATAAGCGAGTCGCTCAGGCCCAGTTCAAAATGGCGGGTGTTGGAGCCCGTCATGCAAGAGCCGGCCAATTCGGTGAAGTGGCTCAATCTTCGCGGACGTTTGAATTAGAGGCGATCTAGTCGGCCTCGCAACACACCCACAACAGGCGCATCGGACCTGAGTCGTTCGCGCAATTCACAATCCAGTCTTGACGTAGTCGTGTTGAGCACTACAAATTCCGAGCTTTGCAAATCCCCAATCCTTTCGACGGCGGCGAGGTAAGTAACCGGCACAGGGAAGTCAAGGCCGCAGAATCTGCGGCGAGCAGAGTGAGCGAAGCCTTTACTTTCCCTGTGCTGGTTACACACAATGGCCTGGACGAAAGCGTTGGGCCGGCTTGATCTGTTTGTGGAGCCGTGTAAGAAAAAAGGCTTTTCGCTTCGATATGTTGCCGTCAAATAGACCACCAGCTTGAGCGCAACCGCTATATGATGGCCTGATTATGGTGTCGGGTCTCAAGCACCTGATCATGTATCGTGGGGTTTCCCGGATTCGATTGAGCACCGGGATACGCGTAATCTGACGACTGTCGGGCCGTGGAAGACCGCGCCGCCAGCTGAAGTGAGGGAAGGTGCGCCTTCGCCTCTGAAATGGCTGACTATTCCCTTGACTGAATATTCTCCAGGAGCTATAGTGGATCTGGAGGGTATGTTTCGGTCGAGAAACGATGACGTGGGAAGTCGAATACACCGATGAGTTTGGCGACTGGTACGAGGCCCTCAATGAGTCTGAGCAGGACAGCATTGACCGAAATGTTTACCTTTTGGAACAGTTCGGCCCGGCACTTCCAGATCGGTACAGCAAACCTGTTGTCACTTCTCGCTTCTCCCATATGCGGGAACTGAGGGTGCAACATGGAGGACAACCAATTCGTGTGCTGTACGCTTTTGATCCACGCCGCGTTGCTCTGCTACTCCTCGGTGGCAACAAGACCGGGGATGACCGATGGTACGAGAAATTCGTGCCGAAAGCAGATGCGCTCTACGACCAACATCTGCGAGAACTAGCCGACCCAGATCGGTAGATTACAGTTCTTCGGAACTGTGCCTATGCGGAGGGAATTATGGGAAATAAATGGACGACCCTTCGGGCGAAGATGGCGCCTGAACGGAGGGAGGCGAATCGCCGTGCAGCGCAAGAGATGATTGCTGCGATGCCTCTTGAGGAACTGAGAACGGCGCGCAATATTACGCAGACGCACCTGGCTTCGCTTCTGCGAATTACGCAAGCATCGGTTTCCAAGATGGAGAAGCGCACCGATATGTATGTGAGTACGCTGCGCTCATTTGTTCAGGCAATGGGCGGCGAACTGGAAATCCGCGCGGTTTTTCCCGAAGGGACAGTACGAATCGATCAGTTTGCAACGCTCGCCGCAGGCGACGAGCACTCAACTCAACCCGCCGGCTCACGCAAATGAGGCGGAACTGGCAAGGAAGGTGAACAGGCCAGTTCTCCGATGCCTGGGGGTATTTCCAGGGTCACGAACTCCGCGATCCCGACGTCGACCGGTCACCCACCACGATCAACAGCTACCTCGATTACTTCAAGATTCTACCGAAACGCCTGCTGGAGTCAGTTCAAGTCGTCCCTGGATCGCGGGACCGATTGCCTTAATTCAATTGCTCAAGGACTATGGGCAGCGCTCTGTCCAACTAACCCTCACACATATTCAAGGCAAATGAACTTGCCGTTGCATCAGGCACGAGCTGTGCACGAGACTGAACCCGGCGCGACGGACCTTACTTCGGCGAGCTGTACGTCCCCCAGGTCGGATGCTCTCGGCGAGTTCTTTTAAGCCGCTGCATCCTCGAAAATGCGGCGAGGGTTGGTCTTTGATTCGGTAGCTGTGGTGCTGGTAGACATGGTGCGCTTCTCCTTTGTGTGGACATGACGGGATAGGGAGAGCGGACAGCCGCTGGCCGTCCACCCATAGGTTGTGGGCCAAAGGGAGGCTCGAAAATGAAGAGGGCCCAGAACGGCGATTGTTCCCCGAGGCAGGTCTTCTGAGCTTCGAATCATCTCCGGCAGGACGATCATCGCGCACATAAGTCCAAATCCCGCGCCGTCTTCGTCTTGCCCATCCCTGGTGCCAGCACTGGCACGGGTGTGTCATCGGCGTGAAGCTTAGTCGCCGCCAGCACAGCTTGCGTACTTGATCGACTAGTGGCGTGAGTAGGTGGCTCGCAGCCCCGACCCGGTCGGCCAGCGTGGATCGGTCCAGATCCACACCTTGGCGGCATAAATCTCCGACTGACGATACAACGGGTAATGGTCAGCGTATTTTAAAACCAGCAGGTGCGCCAACAAGCCCAGTCCGGCAAGTCCACGCTCGATAGGTCGGGAAGGCGCCGGTGCTTCGACAATCACTTCGCACTTCGCGCAGTCCAGCTTGGGCCCCACGTGGCGGATAACCTTGAAGCTCTCAGGAACATACTCCAGAATCTCGGACATATCTTCCATCTCTGTGCACGTTCCTTACATCAGCAGGCGGTAATGCCGTTTGTCGGCGTCAGTGGCTTTGATGATTCGATATTCCATGCCACTGGCGACAGCGAGTTGATTTGCGAAATCGCTCTTTGCCTGCACGACCGCATCGTCGAAAGAAGACCAGATCGATGCGGAACCACGAATCGTCGATGCGAAGACGGCGCTGGCGGCCGATGAAGGCAAACTCATCACCCAACTCCAGCAGAAAGTCAGCCAAATGTTGGACGAGAGCTTCTTCAAGATCCAATTCTGAATACTCGTCCTTCAGGTCGAGGAATTCGAGCACAAACGGATCCTTGATGGCCTCTTCCGGAGTAACCGCGTCGCTTGGTTCTGCCACGACTGCCTTTTCCAGCATAGCGGCCTTGTTCCTAGACAGAGCGGTGCGTTCGTAGAACTGGCTGGCAATCTGTCTGTCGAGCTGGCGGACCGACCAACCGGAACGGAGGGCTTCTGTCTTATAAAAAGCACGTGTATCCTTCGTTTTGACGGCAAGAAGCGGACGTAAGACCACCAGTGAAGGGCGAAGGAGGGGCCAGAGTCGAGATGAAAGAGCGGCTGTTGTGCAAATCCCTCCTATTCATGGCGCCAAAAGTTTTGCAGACGGTGTCTGCAAAATCTTTTCGATCGGCCATGCCAGGAAGAAGCTCCTCATCGGTGCGAGATTCCGGATGCCAAAGCCCTTGCCGAACGAGGCAGACAGTCCTCTGCAAGGCGCGGAATGAGGACGTCGCCGTACCCCGCTCTTCTCTCTCTCCGCCTTGCTCTGATTCGACGATTCTGCGGCCAATTTCCCAATAAGTTACAGTTATGTTCGAATTCACGCTGCGAGCCGCAGCAGAACGAGCCGTTTTCACCTGTTCAACGATTCCCGCGCTGAAATTGTCGTAGCTTTCGGACATGATATTCAGATCCGTAATGCAATTCCTCCGAGTTGTCAACCCGGGTTAGGCGCGGCGGTTGCGGAGGCTGCGACGCCTCTATTGTAGCGTTGGCGCTTCAGATCCCTACCCTCATGCTCAGCTGCTGAGCAGTGGGCGGTGCCTGATTGATCTCGAGTGCTGCAGTCTTCGAAACTTCGGCGCTTAGTTGCGGATTAAGCCTTCCTAGGTTATCGGTGAATAGTGTGGCCTCTTGGCTGGCGCGGGAGATGGCGACGTACCCAAAGCGGGAGTTCAGCAAGTCAGGGTGGACGCCGGTGTCGGCGTTCACCAGGACACGATCGGTGGTGAGGCCCTGAGAGCTATGACTGGTAACGGCGTAGCCGTGATCGAAGTGGCGGTGCTTGTGGGCGGCGAAATCGATCAGGCGATCGTTGTCGAGTCGGGCAGAGATGCGGCCGTCGGGTCTGATGGACTCGATGGTGGCAAGGTCGCGATTTGCGACCCCCAGCAACTTGTCCGGCGCCGTGAACTGGATACGGTCGCCCACTGAGAATTCGTGCGCGACTTCCCGATAGATGCTGACTCCGGCAAGACGGCGTGGATCGTACGTCGCCAGCTTCCCGGTTGAATTTTCGACTGTGAGTTGGTTCGCCACGGAGTTGATGCCGACGACCGTTCCGTAACTTCCAGCGTCGATTCCGACATTCTTGCTACCGCGCGAATAGCGAACAACATCGTTGATCTCGTATTGGCTGGCCCAGGAACGTTCCGCGCCGGTCATGTCCTGACGTTGGACGAGTATGCGGAAGCTGTGGTCCTCCGGCGCAACGGTTCCGTTGGCCTTGAGTTCCTGGCGGACCGCGAGATTCAATTCACGGCGGGATGCATTATCAGGCGAAACGATCAGCGTCTTCTCCGGCGATTCAACATAGCTCCGGGCGATTGCGCGGATACGTTCCTGGGGATTTGGAATCTCGCGAATCCGGCCTTGCTGCTGCAAAGTGTCGAGAGCCGCTGAAACCTCGCCTTTGGCCGATAGCTCGACCGCGGATTTGAGTGCCGGATCTTTCTGCCGCACGATTTCATCCAGGTGCGCAGTGCGCATCCCCGACTGCTGCAGCTGCTCGAATGGGCGACCAGCCTCAACGCCTTGATGCTGGCGCGTATCACCGATCAGGAGCACGCGGTCTTGTGGTCCGAGCCGGCCAAGGAACTCGCGGACCTGGTTCGTACTTGCCAGGCTCGATTCATCTACGAAGTAGAAATGCTTTCTTTCAAATGTCGCGCGATTCGTTCCGCGCGCCAGGAATCCCTGCAGGGTTCCAGCTTTGACACCAGCCTCGCCCAATTGGCGAGCCGCGCGGGATGTTGGGGCAAAGCCTTCGACCGTGTAACCCTGCGCTTCCGCAACGCCCCGGATGACAGAGAGAGTCGTCGTTTTCCCCGCGCCGGCGTAGCCCTGAATTCCTTGAATGCGATCGGCAGAACTGAGCACATCTTCCACCACGCTCTTCTGGGCGCGGTTGAGATGCGGATGCTGGTCGGCAATCGTAATGGCCTGCGAGCGAGTGAAAGCCGGCTCCACTTGATTCCGCCCCTCCCCGACTCTGCGCAGGATTTCGCGCTCAGCCTCGATGGTCTTGGCGGTAGTAAGATGGCGCGCCGGCGAGCTTGAGGAACGCGTGACGACCTCAAATTCGCCGGCGCCGAGGCGGGCGTCGAGATTCGCGCGCACCTGCGAATATGTCACATCGCCCATGCCACGGCGTAGACCGTCGCGGATGAGGACCCGCTCGTCAACGACAGCTTCCCGCTCGAAATTCTTGTCACGTGAGAACGTCAGAGATTC
>DASYBJ010000125.1:0-3969 GCA_036500845.1 Acidobacteriaceae bacterium | reverse complement strand
CGGCCCGCATCCAAGTCAGTTGTGCAATCACGGCACCGTGTAGCGGAGAGAGCTAGGTATGGAGCAGACAAACAACACGCAAGGCAGTATCTGGCCCGACCTGAACTGGGAGTCATGGAAACAAACAGCCGAGACGCTGCACATGTGGACACAGATCGTCGGCAAGACGCGTCTTGCATTGAGTCCTCTGCAAGCCCATTGGTGGCATGTGCCGCTCTATGTGAGCGCCCGGGGTTTAAGCACTTCAGCGATGCCCTATGGTACGGAGTTCCTGGAGATTGAGTTTGACTTTGTCAGTCATGACTTGCGGTTCCGGCTCAGCACTGGCGCGTACTTATCCACCCCGCTGCGGGCGCAATCCGTTGCACAGTTTTACGCCGACTACCAGCGAAACCTGAATGCGCTTGGCGTTTCGGTGAAGATTCACCCGGTGCCCGTTGAGTTAAAGGATCCGATCCCCTTCGCGGAAGATACTGAGCATGCAAGCTACGATCCGGAAGCTGCCCATCGTTTCTGGCGTGTTCTCGTCCGGACCGATCAAGTCTTTCAGCTGTTTTCGTCGCGCTTCCTCGGCAAGGTTAGCCCGGTTCACTTCTTTTGGGGAAGCTTCGACTTGGCGGTCACGCGATTCTCCGGGCGCCCGGCTCCCCCTCGGGAAGGAGCAGACTCGATCACGCGCGAAGCCTACTCGCACGAGGTTATTAGCGCAGGGTTCTGGCCCGGCAACGGGGGCTTCGGCGAGGCCGCGTTCTATTGCTATGCCGCGCCTTCTCCAGCTGGCTTCGAAGCGGCGACGATTCTGCCGGCTTGTGCGACTTACAACACCGCGCTGGGCGAATACATACTGGAATATGACGACGTACGCGCGGAGCCTTCTCCAGAGGAAACTCTCCTTCAGTTCCTGCAGAGCACCTACCAGACGGCAGCAGAGCTGGCACACTGGGACCGAAGTTCGCTGGAGCGCCCGATGAAGACCGAGCAGGTGGTAAGCCAGCAATCGGCATAATTAGCCGTACGGCTGCTCTGCTCGGCTGGATCCCGCTGCCCGTGGTTGGAGCCACCGGGCAGACCTAATCTTTGAGTGCGATGAAAGGAAGCGCAGGGGCGCGGCTTTTCTCCTTTTGCGCCCAGGCGTTTGCTCACTGTCTGCTGCATGCCGGCAGCTCTGCGCCGTCTGCCGGTCATCAGATAGATATTCGCCCGCTCTTCAAAGAGCGGATCGGCCGAGCCTCGATACCATCCTGTCGTGGGATCGGATCGAAGATGAGCTGTTGTTATCTGTTCTTTACCTCAGGACATACAGGGGATCAAATTCGGGAATGCCCGCCGTCTGCCCGGCGATCCAGCGAAGAACATAGACCTCGGCCGGATCGGTCAGCGTGTGGGTGAGGGCGTTGAGCAATACTTCGAGCAGGATATGGGCGGCGGGATCCTTGTAGTAATCGATATCGGGTTCGATCATGACGCAGTCGACCCCCTTGATGGTGGTTCGTTCACCTTCGTGAAAAGTGAGTTGGACGTTGGCTTCGCCGAACTGCGTCTGCTTCCAGCTTGAGGTGGCGCCCGGATGCAGGAGTCCGGGATCTATTTCGACCGCAAACTTGCCCGCCGCTGCCGCGACCTTGACTTGGTCGATGAGCGCGACATCGCACCAGCCGAAGAAACGGTCTTGCGCAGGAGCGTAGGGAGCATCCCAGCGAAGCTGCTTGATGTAATCGAGCGGCGTTCCTTGCGACAGGGCAATCTGGCTCATCGCTTCCCCCAGGTTGAGGAGGCAGGCGAGCGGCTTCTCCTTTTCGATGAGGTCGCTGTAGCGCTGCTCGCCTGTGGCATTGTCCACATCGGAGGCGATGAAGGGATATGCAGCCTTCGCCACGGGCCAGAGGGCGTTCGCGAAGTTGTAAGACGGCTCATTTTTGATGAGCATGATGTCCAGCGTAGTGAGATAGGAGTTGGATAGTTTGACGGGTGCGAAGCCGGCTTGCTTGTAACCGCTGGACGAGACCAGCACACTGTAGTTGTCACCGAAATTGTCGAAGAAAGGTAGATCGAAGGTGAGATCGTTTTGCCGATAGTCCTGCCAGATCCGCTGGGTTTGATTTCCGTCGACGATGCGTACAAGGAACTGAGCCGGCGCGGCGAAAGGCTGGCGTGTGCCGTCGAAGATGCGAAGGCGCAGATTGCTCATGGTCCACCTCACAAAAACGGGCTAAGAGTAGCACTTGACGATGACTCGTGAATGAAATGATTGGAGTTACGTTCGGCTGCCCGGCTCGGGATGATTCACTCTCGGGACGCGCTGTTTCGCTCAGAGGGGCTTGCGCCTTTGCAATTACTATGCAGGAAGCGGCCAGAGAGAGAAAAAGACAGGGTAGCTGATCTCCACAACGGACAAAGGGACGCGATCATGAGATTTTTGGTTACAGGAAGTGCCGGTCACCTCGGCGAGGCCCTGGTTCGAAGATTGCGCGATTTGGATCACGAGGTGGTGGGAGTCGACATCCTCGACTCTCCGTTCACGACTCACCAGGGATCGATATCGGATCCATCGGTCGCAACGCAATGCATGCAGGGGGTGGACGTGGTCCTCCATGCCGCCACGCTGCACAAGCCCCACGTGGCGACGCATGAGCGGCAGGAGTTCGTCGATATCAACGTCACGGGCACACTCAATCTGCTGGAGGCGGCTGTTGCTGAAGGGGTCGCGTCTTTTGTCTACACCAGCACAACCAGTGTGTTTGGAGACGCGCTTGTGCCTCCTCCCGGAGCTCCTGCAGCGTGGATCACTGAGGAGGTCACACCTGTCCCCAAGAATATCTACGGCGTAACGAAAACCGCCGCCGAGGATCTCTGCCAGTTGTTCTACCGCAATCAGGGTCTCGCATGCGTCGTGCTCAGGACGTCTCGATTCTTCCCTGAGGAGGATGACAACAAGAAGAGGCGGGAAGCCTTTTCAGACAAGAACTTAAAGGCCAACGAGTATCTCTACCGGCGAGTGGATATCGAGGATGTGGTAAGCGCACACCTCTTGGCTGCCGAGCACGCGCCGGATCTCGGTTTCCGAAAATATATTGTCAGCGCAACTACGCCGTTCCGGCGGGACGATCTCCAGCGTCTGCGAGTGGATGCGCCTGGAGTGGTGCGCGAGCACTTTCCTGACTATGAGACCGCTTACCATCGCTGGGGTTGGAAGATGTTTCCGGGCATCGAGCGGGTGTATGTCAACGAACGTGCTCGCAACGAACTCGGCTGGGAGCCGCGATACGACTTTAGGTTTATCCTCGAATGCCTCAGGGCAGGTACTGACTTTCGAAGTCCCCTTGCGGAGCTGATCGGGTCGAAAGGCTACCATGCCGAGGTCTTCTCACAGGGACCATACCCCGTGGAGTAGACGATTCTCTCCCCCTTGACAGGCGGAAATGTGGGCTGAATCTGCCCAGTGCGAAGCCAAGTCATTTCCAGGGAGGTGTCGGGCCGGGTGGGAGCTACAGACGCTACTTCCGGCCCGGAAGCTGAGTGAATCTTCGGTTATGACGTTCCGATTCTGTTCAGACGCGCGCTGCGCTCGAACGCCTGGATGAGAGAACCGAGGCTGCGCTCGGAGCCCACAGGCGATGGAAACTCAACGGGAGCAGCTTCCGGTGTTTGGTTCGAGGCGGGACTCGCGTTCCGCTCCTGCGCCTTGCGCGCTTCGTCGGCCGAAACCGCGACCGGGCCGGTAGGTACCGTTCCCCGCAACGCTGCGGTGGACTTGCCAGGATCTTCGGAGCTAGCGGTGCGCTGCGATGGACGCCGTGCGAAACGGCGCTTCGGGGGCACACGATGAACTTGCGGGCTTTGCTGGGTTGCTTCCGTTTGGGCTGCTTCTTTCTCCAGCCGCGGTGTGGCGGAGATTACCGTCTCGACAGTTGGTACCGCAGTTACAACTGGGACCGCTGCTGACGTTCGTCCTGTTTTCTTCGGTTGTTC
>DASYBJ010000124.1:0-4405 GCA_036500845.1 Acidobacteriaceae bacterium | reverse complement strand
ACGGATCAGCCAGTTGGGTTGCCCGTAGCAGAGTACTCCTTAAAAACCAGGAGCTGCAATTCTCGTTCGGGCGCAAGGCTTGTGCTATCGAACCGCAAGCATAGCCCTTGCAGGCTGTTCAGTATGTGCGAAAGCGTTTCGGAACGCACCTTTATCGGCAGCGTCTAATCGCACCGCCCGATTTCTAGCCATGCGACGCGAAAGGCTGCTGTCAAGACGCGCGCAACCACGCGTGGCTCTACCAGAGTTTGCGGTGACGCCGCAAAGCTGACCACATTTTCGATGGCCGTCGCCGCGCTCGACTCGAGCTGAGCGCAGATCGTAAGATTGACCAAGTACCAATTAGAACGCGGACTAAAGAGAACCCTCGAGCATTCGACCTCAGTCCAACAAGGATCACCTCTGAGGTCGGTTATCTTTGTGACCGGAGTTGATGCGAAACTGCCCGTGCCAGCCGTGGAACCCATGGCGTTTTCCTGCCTGTAAATATAGATTGGGCGAGGCGAGGCCGGGGAGTGAGGACCATGGACATGTCATGAGAACAATTCATTCTCAAAAATATTCCCGATCCCTTTCCGACAAATCTCCGGTGTAGGTGGTCACTTGGTTCTGACTTCCTCTTAATTAGTCGCGCTATCGTGACAGGCTACCCGCCTAGCTTGTATCTACTGTTGAGAGAACAATTGCAACGCATTCCTATTCCAGACTAGGACGAGAGCCGCCGGGCAGGTCCCAACAGTCGCCAGTAGGTGGGTTCAGATCAGAGTATTGACATCACAAGTAACTACTCCACAATTTCGTAAACATCACACTATTTCGGAAGACCTACGCCATTTGCATCCCTACTCTTGAAGCTAGGAGCGGCGTGTCGCTACGTCAGTTCCAGATGGTGATAGAAGACGCCATACAGACGAGAAAAGCGAGAAGGTCAGTTATGTCGATAGGTTCGGGGTTAAGGGGGATAGCTGGCGGACACAGGATTATTGGGGAATCGTTCAGTGGTATCTACAACTGAGTCGGAGGTGAGCGCGTTGAATGGCAATAAATACAGAGTTCAGGCACGCGTGATCAACGAACTAAAAAGTTGTGGGGAAGAGACTATGAATCAAGATGGCACAAACACGGGAAACAATCCGGCGGAAGCCGCAACCCGGATCGGCGCGGATCAAGAGAAGCTCGGGGACCGAGTACGGCCCAATCAGAAAAAGCTTGCGAGTGAACTGAAGTCTCATTATGACTTTATCGTTTGTGGGTCAGGGTGCTCTGGTTCGGTGGTAGCGCGTCGAATGGCTGAGAATCCTGACGTGAGCGTGTTGCTGCTCGAGGCCGGCGGCACGGACGAAGTACCGAATGTTGGTGAAGCGATCCAATGGTCCACGAATCTGGGGACTGAACGCGATTGGGGTTTTGTAGCCCAGCCCAATCCACATCTCAATGGACGTGCCATTCCGCTTAATATGGGTAAGGTTTTGGGTGGCGGTTCCAGCATCAATGTGATGGCGTGGTCCCGAGAGCACAAGAACCACTGGGAATTCTTCTCAGCTGAAGCCGGTGATCCGGCATGGAATTATGAGTCGGTACTGAATATCTACCGACGCATTGAAGATTGGCATGGTGCGCCGGACCCAAAATACCGCGGCGTAGGAGGACCAGTGTTTGTCCAGCCTGCACCTCACCGTAACCCGATATTTCCGGCCAGGCTTGAGGGAGCACGCGAGTCCGGAATTCCAACGTTTGAAAACCCAAACGGCCGCATGCAGGAAGGCGAAGGCGGATCTTCTATCGAGGATATCCGGGCTCTTGCAGGTAAGCGCCAGTCTATTTTTTCGCTCTTATACCTCTCCCATCATGGGCCGCCCGAATCTCACCGTACTTACTGACGCAATGGTTGTCCGGGTGGCGGGAGGGCATGCGAGCCAGTGGTGTGGAGATTGTTCATAACGGGCAACACCGACGCATCGCGCCGGACTTGAGGTCGTGCTGCCATTGGGTGCCATAAACACACCGAAGGTGCTGATGCAATCGGGTATAGGCGACTAATCCAGATCAAGTCCAACTTCCTGTCTCACCGTGAAGATATGAAGGCCGCGATCGCATGCGTAGAACTCTGCCGGGAGATAGGCAACTCCACTGTCTTGCGACCGTACTCAAAGCGCGAGGTTGTGCCGGGGAAGGTCAAAGGTATCGAACTCGAAAGCTTCATTCGCGATGCGGCTAGTACGGTCTTCCATCAAACATGTACCGCCAAGATGGGGCGGGATGCTATGTCGATTGTAGACGGGAATCTAAAGGTATACGGCATTGAGAATCTCCGGATCACCGACGGCTCCGTAACGTCGCGAGTAACAACCGGAAACAAAATGGTCCCTTGCGTTATCATTGGCGAACGCGCAGGAGAATTACTGAAAGCCAAACAGGTCAGCGTGTCACTTGGAGTCGAATGGCAAATGGGCGGAACCGAACCATCCCTCCTACCCAGCGCAATAAGAAGTCCTCGCCTTCTTGGTTGCAATTTGTGAGTGGAACAGATGTCTCCTCCCATCCATACAAATCCTTACAGTCGCTTCACTTTTACTTACAGTATGCCATGTCTCGACCACGTACCTTGAGAATATGGACGGTCGCCCTGTTGGAGGTCGATGCATTTCAGAGAGGCTAAAGATCTAACGGGCACAAAATGTTGTCACCTCCCTAACATCGTGCCTTCTCACAAAATGACCTATTTTAAAAAGCGCGGGACGAAGCTATGGCTGCACCGCGGTCACAAACCTAAGAGGTAACTATATTACCAATGAGGAATTTTATTTCAATAGCCTCTTCAGGCTTTAGCTCTGCTACGAGAACCGTTCTAACGAATGCATTCTTACCCGGACATAACTTTCAGATCCAGAGATATCAGAATTATGCCGGGGAATGGATCAAAGAAGTGGCCGACAGGCATGTCATCGCGCAGATTTGTCATTCAGCTGTGTGGGCTGAACGCCGTGGCGCGAGTGGAAACTGGGTCCGGTTTCTCAAGGAGCCTGGATCACTGACGATCGTACCTGCGGGGCCGGTTCATGATGTTCGCCTCCTTACTCCCTCTACTCTAATTCTCTGTGCGTTAGAGAAGAACTTCGTTCGTAAGATCGCTCTGGAGATGGATCGTCGGCCTAACGAACGTACTACCTTTCAGTCCGGTGTTCATGATGCATCCATCGAAGGACTCGTTAGCTTGATAAGCAATGATTTCGAAGCAGGTTGCCGGCCTTACGCACTGTACCCTGAGACGCTGGCGCACGCACTAGCGATGCGACTCCTGCTCTTTGAGAGCCGGGCGGAGGATACAGAGCATTCTTCGATTAAGCCTTTGCCGCCGCGCATTCTCCGGAGAATACGGGATCGGATCGATGCCGAACTGGACACAGACCTTTCGCTTGCTTCGCTGGCGAGAGAGAGCGGCTATAGCCGAGCCCACTTCCTTCGCATGTTTCGTACAGCCACTGGGCTGACGCCGCACCAATACGTGCTGCAGAGGCGGCTTAGCAATGCGCAGCAGTTGCTGCGGCAATCCAAGATGTCTCTCGCTGACATCGCGCTTAGGTGTGGTTTCTCCAGCCAGACACACATGAACGATGTATTCCGGAAGCAGCTTGGTATTACACCGCAGGAATACCGCCGCAACATCTAGCGCTATCTCCGAAACACCGTGCTTCGCGCTCTTGTTCTCGATCATCATAGAGTTTCGTGATTTCTCGTACGAAGTTCTCCGCTATCGAATACTGCTTACCGCTGTGACTCTTTAAGCAGAAGCAGAATAGTGCCATGTAACTGCCAAGATCGAGAACCAGTTGCCCGGTCAGGTTGTCCTCGTAGGCTTTATCCGGCAGCAGAGGAATTTGATCGGGCATCGGCCCAAGTTTTTCGAGCAATGCCCGGCCATGGGGAGCATCGCCCGGGGAGAGTGCGAAGGTTATGCGCCCACGACCTTCGGGGAACGGAGAAATAATGACTTTGAGGACCGGATCCAGTTCAACCTTCCCCCGAAACCGAATCCCTCATGCCTGGTACAGTACTTGGGCCGCAAGATCAAGGGTCAATCCCAGGCGCGCGTGGCCGCAGTCGAACCCGCCGCTTGTCCCAGCCTGACTAAAGGAAAGTTTACCTATGACTTTGGAGATACCGGACATCTGACGCCGCTCGTCAAAATGCACACTCTCGGGAGTTCGTTCATTCCGCCGGGAATCCATGCAGGTGGGTTGCGCTACCACGGCATGGCTCCGCTGGTATCCCACGTCGTGGATCTGGGATTGGTTGAAGCGCGGTCAGTGCAGCAGTTGGACGCATTCGCGGCTGGCATTCAATTTGCCCGTGCAGAAGGTATCATTCCGGCTCCGGAAGCCAACCACGCCGTCGCCGGTGCCAT
>DASYBJ010000123.1:0-17923 GCA_036500845.1 Acidobacteriaceae bacterium | reverse complement strand
GTGTCCCCCATCTCGGCGTGTGAGATCGAGCTGATTCGGTTTCGAAAAGCGCTCGTGGTCGCGGTTTGCCGCGATGATCCTCAGGATGATGCGCTCGCCTTGACGAATCAAAGTGCCATTGAGATCCATATCCACTGTGGCCGTTCTCGAGAGAGTGCGTACAAGCCCGGCGTAGCGCAGCAGTTCCTCAACCGCTTGCTCCATCAGCCCAGGCTCCTGATGCAGCAGGCTCCATTCCTTCGGATGCTTTATCAGGGCGAACCACGCGTTTCCTAAAATGCTTGGCATAGTCTGCGACAGGGCAACGAATCCGGCTTCGCGCAGGGTCTCAGGTCCAGAATGAAAACAACCCCGAAGCTCGCCGCTTGCGGACTTCGCGTTTGCGCGCAGAACTGCGTCATGTGGCTCAGCGGCAGAAGCCGATACGGTGCGGGCCTTTTCATGCAGCCGTTTGGCCTCTTCCCTAGATATGTCCGTCACCACCGCCGCCAAAGAAAGACAGAGTGGCCGAGCATACCCATCCATAAGATCTACTGGCTCTTCAATCGGCAAACTGTCCGCTAGCGCAAGAACCTCGGGAGTTATCTGCTCACGCCACGCGCGTAGCTGAGCCGGAGAGAGCGCCTCCATTGTCTCCGCTCGCATCTTCAATCGCGCGCTATCGTTGGATGGCTCAGAAACCTTGTCAGGGCTGGCGAGGGAGAGACTCGAAGCCCGAAACGCAGCGAGCACATCTGCGTGTCTGCTGAGCACCCATGCGCCGAGAATGTCGTCAAAGTAAGGAGCCTCCAGCTCGGGCGCAGATGGAGAGCCGACTTGATCTCGGCTCCAGGCGGGTATAGAAGGCTCGTCTCGTCTGGCGTGCATCGCGTTCACTACAACGTCAACCCCAGCATATCCCTAGAAGGACCACCGAGTTGTCACCAACATGTCAAGTTTGGTCAAAGGTCAGCGAGGAACGTAACAGACACGCACGGGATGATAATTGGCGGCCTTGGGCGCTTGCTGCTTCGGCATCTATCAGGTCCTGGAGACAGAGCATGCATGATCCGCATGCTTCGCCGGCAACCGAAGGGGCTATCTGACGCCTGCTGTCACGATCTGCGTAAGATGACGAATGCGTTCCGTTGGCGGGAAATGCATCGGTATGTTCGCGGGGCGTGACGCGCCGCACGACGCCGAATCTGCGAATGGTTAACCCGTGACCGCAAGTTCTTCCTCGAGAAGCTGACGTTGGAACAGCTCGGCATAATAGCCATTGCGTGCCATCAATTCCTCGTGGGTCCCCAACTCGGCGATCCGGCCAGCGACAAGCACCGCCACCTGATCCGCTTGCCGCGCCGTAGAAATGCGGTGAGAGATGAAGATGGTCGTCCGGCCCTGCATCAGCCGCTGCAATTCACCCAGTATCTTCTCCTCGGTGTACGTGTCCACGCTGGCGAGGGCGTCGTCGAGGATAAGAATACGCGGGTTCCGCAGGACGGCACGGGCAATTGCAGTGCGCTGCTTTTGTCCTCCGGAGAGGGTCAGCCCACGCTCGCCCACTGCCGTCGTGAAACCTGCCGGGAACTCCTCAAACTCCCGCCGGATGTGCGCCGCTTCCGCTGCGCGCAGTATGTCGTCATCCGTTGCGAGCGGCACACCAAAAGCGATATTTGCGCGAACCGTATCGCTGAACAGAAACGTCTCCTGCGGAACGAAGCCAATATTTGAGCGCAGGACCTCAAGCGGATATTGACGGATCGGCCGACCGTCGATCAGCACCGTACCCTCGGGTGCATCGTAGAGGCGGGGAATTAGATTCACTAACGTGGATTTTCCCGAGCCGGTCGGACCCACGATGGCTAGGCTGCTTCCAGCGGGAACCTTGAGCGACAGCGAATGTAAAATCTCCGAATCACGTGTTGTCGATCCGGGATAAACAAAGGATAGGTTCCGGAATTCGATCTCTCCGCGCAGGACCAAATCTCTCGGAATCGTCTTATCCGCGGCGGCGTCATCAATTGCGGGCTTGTCAGAGAGCAGCTCATGAATTCGCCCAACCGACGCAGTACCGCGCTGCACCAGATTAACCACCCAGCCCAGAGCGATGATCGGCCAGGTAAGCATCACCAAATATGTATTGAAGGCGACAAAGTCGCCGATGCTGATGCGATGTGAAAGAACCTCGTGTCCCCCTACGAGAAGGGCGATCGCAAGACCAAGCCCCAGCACGAACTCGAGCGTCGGCCACAGCATTCCCATCAGCTGCACCAGCCGGAGACCGCGGCGGACGTTCTCGCGATTGGCTTCGTCGAAGCTCGCGATCTGCGCCTCCTCCTGCACAAATGCGCGAACCAGCCGCGCGCCCGAGAAGTTCTCCTGCGCCTGCGCGGACAGCTCGGAAAATTGGGCTTGGATGCGCTCAAACCGCTCGTGAATCCTTCGGCCGATCGTCTGAATCAGGATGCTCGCCAAAGGAAGCGGCGCTAACGCAACCAGCGTAAGGAAAGGGCTGATCTTGAGCAGAAAGAACAGCGCACCGACGGAGAACAAAATCGTATTAGCGCTGTACATGATTGCAGGCCCAAGCAGCATGCGCACCGCATTCAGATCGTTCGTCATGCGGGCCATGATGTCGCCGGTCCGATGTTGCTGGAAATAACCTGCGCTCTGCCGCTCCAGGTGCCGGAACAGATCGTTGCGCAGGTCAAACTCGATCTCGCGCGAGATCCCAATGATGATCCACCGGGTCAGAAAAAGAAAGACACCTTTGGCCGCAGAGATGGCAATCAGAGCTGAGGCGTAGAAGAGAAGTTTACCGCGGGTGACGCCCTGATTCAGATCGTCAATCGCGATTCGAATTACTTGAGGGAAGAGAATCCATATTGCATTCGACAGAACGGTCGAAACTCCGCCCCAAAAAAAATCGCGCGAGTAGCGGCGCATGTACGGCAACAATGGACGGATCTTGGCGAGCATCGCAACTCCTATCTTATCGTCAGTCCTGTGGTCAGGGGCGAGAGGTACGGAGGGTAAGCGATCGGGTTAGGTCGGTGTTCGCAGGAGCAGATATCCGCCGATGAGCGCGAACAGCAGATCCGGCGACCATGCAGCCAGCAAAGAGGGCAACATGTTGACGTTGCCCAATGCTTCAAAGGTCCCTTCGACGGCCCAATAGGCGATCGCGACCCCTATCGCGGCAGCCACGCCTGTCAGCGATCCGCGCCTGCCCATCGATAACGCGAAAGGAATGGCAAGCCCCGCCATAACCAGCGTGACAAGCGGGAAGGCCAGCTTGCGGTTGAGCTGAACGTTGAGCCGCTTCGTGTCAAAGCCGCTTTGCCGCAGGTCTGCAATGTAGTGCCGGAGCTCGCCAAAGCTCATCTCCTGTGATTGTCGGGCTTCCCGTTTGAAATACTGCGGTTCCTCCGTGATTTCGGCGAAGCTCTCAACATGGAACGGGCTATAGCTACTCACGGTCTCTCCATCGAAGTCCCGCTCCCAGCCCTGCTCAAAGATCCATTGGTTCAGCTGCGGCTCCCAGTGCGCGCTTGCGGCAAAAATACGCCGCGAAGGGGAAAAGGTCTCCGGGTTGAACTCAAAGACCGAAATGTTTGCGAAGCGATCGTGATCCGGATCAAAAAACTGATAGTAGAAGATTCGGCCTGGCTTACCGGCCTGTTGTGTGCCGAAGATCCACTGCTGATCGGGCCGGAGAAACGTCTGCGGGGGCCGTCCCTTGATGACGCTACGCAGCGCCTCCTGTCGTCGGTTTGCGCCAGGCAGATAGGATTCATCGAAGAGGAAGAGCGCGATCGCGAGAGTGGCGGCAACGACCAGGATAGGCAGCATGACGCGATAAAGGCTAATGCCTGTCGCCTTCATCGCGGTGAGCTCATTGGTCCGAGTCAGCACGCCAAAGGTAACAAGCGAAGCTACGAGCACACTCAGAGGCGTGATGGTGTAGATCATGCTGGGTGTGAGATTAATGAGGTATTCACCGACCGTCACCAGTGCAGTACGGTTGCGGATAATGTCGCCGAGGAGCTCGAAGAAGGTAAACACCAGCATGAGCAAAACGAAGCTGACAAGCACGAGCAAAAACGTGGTTATGAACTCGCGCAGAATATAGTCGTCAAGGATCAGTGGGAACCGTCCACGGGTATGCCGGTGGTTCTCGGCTTCGGGCTTGATGGCTGGGGTTGTCACTGCCGTAGGCGAACTCTTGAACCACGCCGAAAGAGTCGACAGTAGTGTGAGCAGACCACCGCCCGTCGACATTTGACGAAGCAACAGGATGCCAAAGAAACCGAAGAGAATATTGGCTGCCCATACACCGGCAAAAACCGGAACCTTGCCCTGACGCGCAAGAGCCACGCCGGTGGAAGAGAGGAAGTAGTAAATAAAAACAAGAGCAATCGAGAGTACGAAACCGGCGCTCTTACCCCCACGCCGCGAGGAAATACCGAGCGGAATACCGATCAGCATCAGCACCAGACATGCCACCGGGTAGGCAAACCGTTTGTGCATCTCGATCATGTACGATCGGCCGCCAGGCGCTCGGGCATGTGCGTAGAGTTCGCGATTGCTCATAGCCAGGATCGGCGTATCACTGTGGCCAATGCGCTCATCCTCCTGTGCCCCCATGGCTAGAGGAAGATCGGATTCATTGAAGGTCGAAACTTGGTAGCTGCCATCTCCTCCCGTGTTCACCAACTCATGCTGTGCGCCGTTTCGCAAACGCATGATAAGCGTCTGATTGCCTTGGTTGGCGACCGTTGCCTGCTCGGCAGTGGTCACCTTCGGAGCTACTGGATTGCTCACATCGGCGAGGAAGACGCGTTGCCACTGCGCCGCACCCGCGCTCGCGCGAACATCCTGTACGTACAGCACGTAATTCCTGAAATTTTCGTAAAAGACGCGCGGCTGCACTTCAAACGAAGCCTGCTGGTTTTTGAGTGAATCCTGCAGCCGTAGCAGGGCAGCCGTCGCTTTCGGAGCAAAGTAGAGCGAATTGGCTAGCGAAACCAGCCAAGCAAGAATTGCTATTGCGGACACAATTCGGACAAACGTCCACACTCCAATTCCCGCAGCACGCATCGCGGTGATCTCGCTGTCGGCCGCCAGGCGGCTCAGGCCAAGCAGAATTCCGACGAGCACCGCCATAGGAATCGTCACAATAAAGAAGTTGGGCAGGATAAAAAGGAGGATCTTCGCTACACTGCCAAACGAAGCACTATTACGTACTGCTATTTCAATTAGTTGCCCAAGATCCTTCATTAAAAGGATGAAGGTGAAGAGCGCGCCGCCAATGAACGCGTGCGAGAGGACTTCACTCCAGATGTAGCGAGTAAGGATGCGCACTGTTCCAAACCTGTCTGCTGCCGCTGCGTCTAGCCGGCAAGCAGGCGCTTAGTTCTTCGAGGGAATGGCGAGCCCGCCCATAGCCCTTACAGCCTCAGAGTACCAGCTCCTCGGGTTCATTTCTCTTCATACATCGTGGCTTAACAGGTGCGAGCTGTGGACGAGGGTCCACCTCGATGTGAAGCGGTTCAGGTACCGGCAATGCAAAGAAAAGGGTGCGCTTCTGGAAGCGTCTTCCGTTAAGAGCTCCCACCGGAAGCAGCTAACCGAAAGAATGTTCGCCTCTCAAAAACGCACCGAAGGAGGGAGACCCATGACTTCTATGAATGATTCTGGGGCAGTCCCCGCACACCAACAATGGCGCATAAGTGGGAGCAACATCCCCGGTTTGCGGATTAAGGTGTGCGGATTAATTAGAGGTTCGAATCAGACAGTGTGTCGGTTTACTTCCGGCCTCATTCACCGCCGCAACGAGCGTGTTCAAAGGCATGGGGATCAAAAACTTCCGGGCACGGCGTGCGTCCGAGGACACAACCCGCAACGCCCCGCAAGGCGTTCAAATCGCCGGGGTCCCCAGCAAGCTTGCTTGCTGGGGTGGAAATCAGTATGTCTCACGGCGATATCCCTCGCCCTGCGATCCGGTAGCAGAGGCCCCGGTCGCAGGGAGAAAGCGGTACCCTACGCCGCGAACGGTTTCGAGGAACACGGGCTGCGCGGGATTGTCCTCAATATACCGGCGCAGACGTACCATGAAGTTATCGATTGCACGCGTGTCCGTGTCTTCCCGCACGCGCCAGACTTGTTCAAGCAACTCCTTGCGCGAGATGATCCGGCCCTGGTTGCGAACCAAATAGCGCAGCAGGTCCGACTCCATGAGAGTGAGACGTACGGTCCTATGGGGAGCCTTGATTTCGAGCGCATCGAAGTCGATGGTCCGCCCGGCGAAATTGAACACGGCAGACTGTTCCACGCTCGGCGCAAGTCCCGCGGCAAGCGGGTTCGGAGCAGGCCTCAGCCATTTCATCCGGCGCAGCAAACTGTTGAGGCGCGCAAGGAGGACAGAGAGATCGAAAGGTTTCGGAAGATAATCGTCCGCACCTGCCTCAAATCCTTGCAGAATATCTTCG
This sequence comes from Acidobacteriaceae bacterium, assembly GCA_036500845.1. GTDB lineage: Bacteria > Acidobacteriota > Terriglobia > Terriglobales > Acidobacteriaceae > PALSA-350. The sequence continues at coordinate 11,450 of DASYBJ010000123.1, read as the reverse complement.
GGGCGGCCACGGGCAGTTAGCATCAGGATCGGAACATAGTTTTCACGGCGGCGAAGTTCTTCGGCGACCGAGAAGCCGTCGCATCCTGGCAGCATGATGTCCAGGATTATGGCATCGATCTTCGAGGACGAGGCAATGTCGATCGCTTTTTCGCCATCGATCGCCAGTTCGACCGAGTACCCTTCTGCCCGCAGATTGTAGAGCAGACCTTGCGCGAGGTGTCCCTCGTCTTCAACAACGAGAATGGTACGGGCTTCGCTCATGCATGGGCCTTTGCCGGCTCCCGCACCGGGGCAAGAACCCGCGGCAATTGCAGCACGATCGTGGTACCATGCCCCTCTCCCGAGGACTCGGCGTAGGCGTCGCCGCCATGCTGTCGAGCGATGGAGCGCACGAGGAATAGACCCAGCCCGGTGCCTTTGACGCGGAAAACGTTGCGCGTGGGCACCCGATAAAAGCGCTTGAACACACGCTTCAAATGCGCGGGAGCAATGCCGAGACCCTGATCCTTCACCACAAGGACGATCCAAGCGTCTCGGTCGATCGAAAGCCGGACTTCGATATGCGGTCCGTCAGGTGAGTACTTCACGGCATTATCTAGGACATTGAGAACCGCAATGCGCAAATCCGCCGGATTACCCAGAGTGATCAGTTCCTGATCCTGCTTAGCTGGCATGAAGAGGATCGCAGAGTCGGCGAGGTGATTTCGCTGCAACGCGGTCTGAATCGATTCTCGGACGATCTCTTCAAACGAAATGCGCAAACGGACTTGGTCCCGTGCCCGCTGCCCCACTTCGCCAGCCTTAAGCACTTGCTCGACGGTGGCCAGCAGGCGATCACTGTCGGAGAGCATGATTTCATAAAACTCGCGGCGCTCTTCTTCAACCATCTCACGGCGCTGAAGCGTCTCCAGATAAAGGCGGATGGACGCAATTGGGGTCTTAAGCTCATGAGTAACCGCGTTAAGAAAACTGTCGTGCCGCTCGTTGCGGCGCACTTCCCGCACCAGAAAAATCGTGTTCAAAATCAGGCCTGCGATCAGCAGAAGAAAGAAGGGGACCCCGATCAGTAACGGTACGATGCTGCGCCAGTTGACGATGATCCAAGTCACATTGAGCGTAACGGCTACCGCCACCAGACACGCGCCGAGAGCGATAAAGAAGAACATTGCACGCCTTCGCCTCGTGATACGCATGACCCCAGTATAGATGGGTCGCACCGGTCACATCGCGATCGATCCCGGCTTATGCCTCACCCTGTCTCGATGAGCGCTACTCCAGCCAGAAGTCTCTGAGGAACTCCGTCCACTCATCAGGCGTAGTTAGAGCCTGGCGCTTGATCCCTGTATTCGGATGTATTTGGGATTCTTCCAGGTACCACGGAAAGGGGTGCCCATATCTTACAACGTTTTTTGTTGGGAGGAATCTGTTCTAGCCCCGATGGGCAGGCCTTGTTTTACCGTGCCCTTCCTAAGCGCGGCTCCGCCTCTAGGACTTACAGACTGATGTCGATGCCTCTGTCTGAAGGCCCTCCCCGGCTGGTGATGACCGAACAGACCTACGCAGAGCCACACTGCTCGAGATCGCCAGCGGTCTTGTGTGCTGTCGCGGAGCCGACTCAGGATCGCAAGCAGCTCATCTTCACTGCATTTGACGGGACGGGTCGCAGCCGTGAACTTATACGAGCCGATATCGACCCCCAGTCCTACTTGGACTACGAATGGGACCTTTCGCCAGATGGTAGCCGTATCGCAGTTCTCAAGGCGCCCGAAAACTTGATCAAGATACTCAGTGTGCGCGGCGGGCCCGCACAAGGCATCGGCGCCAAACAGTGGAGAACCTGGAGAGTGTGAATTGGGCGGCAAATGGCCACAGTATCTTTTCATCCAGTCACACCACGGAAGGCGTCGTCTTGCTGCGTCTTGATCTGCAAGGCAATGCTCATGTTGTTTGGGAACATAAGGGAAGCATCGCGCCCTACAATTGGCCCTTTCCTCAATTGCCTGGCGGGCGTACCGCGCCATTTGGCATACCATCTCCCGACAGACGCTACCTAGCCATTTACGAATGGAGTCTGACTGCCAACATGTGGATGATGGAAAACTTCTAACAGGAATTCGCGCAAAGGCGTCTCCCCTTTAACTCATCCACCACGAAAACTTTCGAGGGGCTGTGACTAAGGGGCGGCATTTGATGTATGATGCTTGATGCGAGGCAGACAGCATGCGAACTACGCTGGTGATTGACGATGACGTTCTGAGCGCTGCCAAAGAAATAGCTGCCATGGAGAAAAAGTCAGTAGGCGAGGTAATCTCATCTTTAGCAAGACGCGCACTGACCCCAAGCGAATCGAAGCTCAAAACCAGAAATGGAGTACGCCTGCTCAAGGTGCGGAAAGGTGCTCCGCGAGTTACCTCTGAACTCGTTCATCAGCTCCGCGAGGAGCTTCCGTGACGCGGTTTCTTCTGGACATTAATGTCCTGATTGGCCTTATTGATCCCGGGCACGTTCAGCACGACCGTGCACACGAATGGTTCTCGTCGAAGGGATCTAAGGCATGGGCCACAAGTCCGCTTACGGAAAACGGAGTGCTGCGCATCGTCGGTCATCCTCGATATCCAAACTCCCCCGGCGCTCCCGCCGCAGTTACCGAACTGTTGGCGTCGTTGCGGGAGTTGCCAGGACATGTATTTTGGCCGGATGATATTTCTCTGCTCGACCGGCAGCACTTGAATCCAGCTCGCCTCTTGGAGTCCGCTCAGGTCACTGACAGCTATCTCCTTGCGCTTGCTCGTGCGCATGGAGGTCAGTTGGCGACATTTGATCAACGACTGGTCACGGATGCGGTGATTGATGGGCGTCATTCGCTCCATCTGATTCAGTAAAATGCGAGCGAAAAAAGAAAGCGAGAGGACCGAGCGTCGCGGCGCAGGTGCGAATCTGCGCAAGAGTCTTCTCTTCGTGTTCGCCCCAAACAGGGATACTGTCCATCATCTTCATCGTGTTTCTCTGCTTTCTCCGCCGCCGGCCGAGTTAATCGGCTCAGCGAGTTAGATTGTCATCGCGATTTAATGTCACGGCATCATGGGCTTCGTACTGATGCCGCCGCAGCGCAACATGAGCAGGGCGCCCTTTTATAATGCGTGGGAAACCACAAAGGCGAGCATCGAGATACTTCTCTTTCAAACCTTGCGTAAAAGAACAACGAGCCGCGTTCATCCTTATCATTCGCCTTGCTCCTGAATTTTGGTGAGAAGTGGCGGTTAGGCGCTTGGAGTTCTCGGCATCCGCGACTTTTAGGTCGAAGCGTCGGCGGGTTCAGGTGGCGGCTGCTCCTCCATCCACTGGATCTCAATAATCCGCCGAATAATGTCTCCAAGTTAACTGCGGTGATCTCTAGGTTAAGTGCAGTGTCTCTGGTTAAGTGCAGTGCGCAAGTTACTGAAAAGATTCAACCGCTGTCTCATCGTTAAGTACAGCTCGACATCTGGCTGAATGCAATCACCCCAGCGCCGCATGAGCCCGTCATCCGGTCCGGTTCGCGCTTGCCTATGTGATTCAAGCCACCGTGATTGCCGCCTCATCCCAGGTTAGGCGCTTGGTGCTGGGCTTGCGCAGTAAAGGGATCTGTGCAAGCCGAAATTCGATGCATTCGGTCGTTCCATTCATTCAAGAGTGGCCAGCGTCACGGCTCATTCAGCTGGGTCAAAAACGCTCGCAGTTCGGTGAAAAAGCTGGCCAAATTGTGTAACGCACCTTGACAGTCACACCTGATCGGTTCCAAGATTCGTCCGTATCCAGTTGGATACGTGGATTTAACTTTTCATGGCCGCTGCAATAAGTCATTCTGTTCGATTGATCAGGTAAAAAGCATTCGGATTCACGAACGTTGCAGACGCACGAACCCGTCCCCACGGTCAGGGGGCTTAGCAGCCGTGAGAGCCTTCATTGAGGTCGGGCGAAATCCCCTCCGGATAGCGAAAGAGATGCGTCCGTCTTCGCAGTGATAAATGCGGGCTTAGTCTTTTGACGAGTCTAGCGATGGGCCCACTAACGGGTGGCGGCCTTAAATTTCCTGAGTTATCGAGTGCACCGCCCATCGTATTCTCCCGAACCAGAACCTACGAAAGGGTCGATCTATGAACCGTCGAATGCTGATCATAGCAGCAGTGGTTGGAGTGTTTGTAGGCGCACTATGTTTGTGGCGAGCACCACGAACGGTGTCGGCCCAGAATGCAGACGCTGATTCAGCCCCGATCTACAATCCCTATCCGCCTGGGATTCTCCCGGCGGATTTGAATTCAGAGATAGCCAGGGTTCTGCGGGAAATAGATGTCATCGAAAGTAGAGCGATTCAAAGGTGGCAGTCGTTACCGCAGCCGACACGCTTGGCTCAGCGCCCAGGACCGAATCCGCCCGTCCTTAAGGATACCGGAACTGAATCAATCGAAACCCTCGGCGAGCTTATGCTTTTCGACAAGAACATCTCGCCCCGCAGAAATCAAGCGTGCACGTCTTGCCACATGCCGTATGCCGGTTTTAGCGGACCGATCCCGTCAGTGAACCTGACGATAATCGCCTATCCTGGAACGGTTCACTTTCGGGCCGGCAAGCGGACGGCGCAGCGACACACGTATGCACCCTTCTTCCCGGTGCTGCAATTCAACCAAGAACAGGGCCTATTCTTTGGTGGAAATTTCTGGGATTCACGCGCGACCGGATATAGGCTTCGGAATCCCGATGCCGAACAAGCACAGGGTCCTCCCGTTGATACTCAAGAAATGGGCTTCCCTGACACTGCTTGCGTCGCGTTTCGGCTTTCGCAGGCTGTGTACAGACCGCTCTTCGAAGTGATGTGGGGCAAACGCTCACTCGATATCAACTTCCCCAATGACACCGAGGAGATCTGCAAAACCCCGGGAGGGGCTGCGAAGTTCGGCGGAGACCCCGAACCGATCAAGCTGAGACCGGAAGAGCGCACCGAGGCAAACACGGTCTATGACCACTGGGGGGCGTCCATTGACGCATATGAACAGTCCGTAGCGGTCAGCGCTTTCACGTCGAAATTCGACGCGTTCCTGAAGGGCAACTACACAATGACTGCAGACGAGATGGCAGGGTTTGAGCTCTTCAATGGTAAGGGCAACTGCAACTCATGTCACGTCGACGGAAGAGGGACGACTCTGAACCCAGGTCAGGTCGACACCAGCACAAGCGCGACGGCGAACCCTCCTCTATTCACATGCTTCGGGTCGGCCAATGAGGGTCTGCCTCTGAATCCGAGGAATGCTTTCTATTATCAGACCACGCCGGATTCCTTTGGGTTCATTGGGAATCCTTTCGGTTTCGGCTACAGAGACCTGGGCATGGGGACCTTCCTCAGAAGCGGTTTTGGTTCCGGCCCCAACCCAAACCGGACGTGGATTCCATTAGCACCAATGGTTGACGGCCAATTCCAAGTGGCCACGATTCGCAATGTGGCGATGACGCCGCCGCAGTGTCCGACCACCGAAGCCGGCACGGGGAAGCCTTACTTCCAGAAGGAGTTCTTTCATAACGGCTACATCAAGAGCCTGAAGCAGCTCGTACATTTCTACAACACACGCGACACCAGCTTTGCCTACCCGGTCACTTCCGGACACTGCCCGGAAGGAACGGTTGAGAGGGTGACTTGCTGGCCGATGAAAGAGGTCCCGAACAATCTCGACACGACGACGGGTATGCTCGGCTTGACGGATACGGAGGAGAACCAGATCGTAGCTTTCCTGGAAACACTCAACGATGGATTCACGGCACCCTACGTCAACAGCGATACCTTTACGGGTAGTTGCATGACCTGCAACCCCGCCAAAGATCCCAATTGTTCGCCCTCGAGGCAAGGGAACGCCGAACTTATCCCGACTCCGCCTCTGCCGGCCTGCGCACCGGAGATCTGCGGAGTGGAGCCGGTCCCGAGCCCGCCTATTCAGTAGCGCAACACGCTATACGGAGCCGTGACATCAGCTACTCTGGCTTATCCGTCTCGCAAAACCTGATATGCGAGCGGACGAGCCGGAGCTAACGATGGTCAATGGCTGTTGACCACAGTATTTCGTTTTTAATCAACTTGAGTTAGTTCCGTTTGAGGTGTCAACATGAATAAAGTGCTGCTGGCATTGTCGATCATGATCTTGAGCGGCAGTCTGCCAGCTCAGGAAAGTCCAATCACTTCAAGAGCCGAGCGGGTACAGATCAACGAGGGGCCAGAAGTCCCGTTGGCGGGCGGGTATTTGACGGTTATCCGATGGACGGTAAACAATCCCGGTGGCTTGCCTGTGCACTATGGCGTTGTACACTATGGAACCAATCCAAAAGACCTGAGCCAAACCGCCAAAAATCCGATCAGGTTGAACCCTCAGCATTCATCGACAGTGTTCCGCGTGAACCTGTACGACCTCCCGCCGAAGACGACCTACTACTACAAGGTGGACTCGATGGATTCCACCGGCAGGACCGACGGAGTTACCAGCCCAATAAAAAAGTTCACCACAGAGTAGCTCGGAAACTGCGTCCGAGCGTTGAGGATGTTCGGATCATAGCTTGCCGAGACGGGATGTGTGGCGTTGCGCTATCGTTGTGATCTTCCGGGAAGTCGCCTCCTGGAAAGAGCGCCAGCGCAGAAAGGAAGGCTAGCTGTCGACCTGTACTTAACCGTGAGACTGTGGCAGTTTGCTGTAGTTAACTTGGAGACTGCGCCGCACAAGTACTGTCCTTAACCATGAGACTAGATGTGCCCGGGGTTGAGTGTCGCTGGAGTGCTCTCATAGACCGAAGAGCCGTTCTTGAATGCGCGCAGGGCATCCGCGACCTTTAGGTCGAAGCGGCGGCGGGTTCAGGTGGCGGCTGCTCCTCCATTCACTGGATCTCAATAATTCGTCGAATAATGTCTCCAAGTTAACTGCGGTGATCTTTAGGTTAAGTGTGTATGTCTTTGTAGACGATCTTGATCGATGCGACGTTCCGAAAGCGGCAGACCTCATGAGGGCTTTACACCTCATGATCGACGACGACAAACGAATGGTGTTCATCCTCGGCATGGACCGCGAGAAGGTGGCCGCAGGGATAACAGCAAAGTATTCGACCATTCTGCAATATATAGACGACAGCCGGGAGGGAGCCTCGGCCGACAAATTAGCCTTTGGGTATCACTTTTAGTAGAAGCCACCATCGATCATATAGGACGAGCCAATGATGTGAGTGCCTGCCGCTAAAGTACCGCCGGTGCTACTTGAGAAAATTGAATGTCCAAAGGTTGTAAGCAGGATCAGTGGCTCCATACCTATTGTGGTTTGCCCCTGCCAGATACGCGACCCCGTTGAGTTGATAAAGCGCCTGGTTGTGGGTTCCTAGATTCGACACGATCGTCGGCGCGTTGAACCCGGTACCATTCCAGGGAAAAATGGCAACCCGGCACCCGTTGTAAAGGCTCCCATGGTAGTCGTATCCTTCGCGGTTGCACATGGGGGAAGTCTGTTCCTGCTCCCCTGCCGTAAAGAACGGAACCCCGTTCAGCACGTCGGTCGCAATCTGATGGACATAACGGAAGGTGTTGTCTATCTCGTGAAAGGTCCACGGGGAATTGGGATCACTGCCAGGATCGTAATACCCGAGTCCGGGAAGCCACGTCATCGAATCAGCCGTTCCACCCTCGTTGCTCGCGATGATGACAATATCTCTGTCGCCGACATTCAACGAGGCCAGAGTCACTCCTTCCTTGCAAGCCGGGTTCCCTTCGGTGCTCGTGCTGGCTATCAGGTGAGCGGTCCAATTTGCAGTTCGTGCGTCGCTCCCTCCCGGGTTCTGGTACCAGTACAAGGAATTATCCGTTGGGTTGCAAGCAACGATATTAGTGCGCACCCCGCCATTCACGCCATTGATGGCCACTACCTCAATTGAATCACCTGCAGGTGGTGCGAATGCTCCCAAAGGCCATGAGTCATAGCTATCCTGGAAATTCATAAATCCGGTCATTCTAATCGGAAAATAGCGGCCGGACGCCAGAACGTCCATCTTTCCGTCACCATCGAGATCGACGACGTGTAGCTCATGCCCATGATCCGGATTGATAGGTTGTACTGGCCAGCCGTTACAAACACTGCCTCCCCAGTTCAAGGGATTCTCCAGCCACACAGTGCCTCCGTCTTTCCCGGCGATCACTCCGGCATACTTGTCGGTGCCCCACGTAAAGGGCCGTGCGCTTTCAAAGTAATAACCGGCGGCATCGATACTGCAATTCTCACCAGTGTTGGCATCATAGAGATACCCGTTGCTGTCCGTTCCCAGGAAAAAGCTCGGGTACGAGGTGGAGGTAAAGTTACCAACCGCCCTTTGGAAATGGACCGAATCGGGAGGATTGGCATCAATCACACTGTGGGAGAGTAGGTTTGCCGTTTGGCATTGTGCGGTACGTGTTCCCAGGAACAGAAAAGTCGCGATTAACACACTGGGCAAAAAGTGTTTCACTGTCTCCTCCTCATCTCGCCGTCTCGTTTTAAGGAGACGATTGCTCAAGAAACGCTTACTTTCATTGGTCATTGAGTTGACCGTCGCGCCCGACGCGCGATTAGCAATCAACTCACACGCATTCGCCCGCAAGAGTGGCCCGGTCCTGATCACCATCCTCCCGACGGAGCAGGTAATCTCAGAAGTTTTTTATTGTTTCAAGGCAGGGTGCGAAGCAGGCCCCAATGAGGCCGTGAGTGTTCAGGGTGGGACATCATGAAAATATCGCATCTTCATCAGTGAGGAAGTAAAAACATCTGCGATGTCTGATCTTGACGCATCGTTCCGCAGAGCATCCCGTCTTTCGATGGGCTGCAAAGCACCAGAGTTGCCTCATATGGGCTGGGATCGCCGGCCCGAGAACTGGAATCTAAGCTTGTCTTACCCAGAGAGAATATTGGCTTCAATACGTGAAATGAACCTGCTGCTCTGGCCTCCAGGCCGACGCGCTCTTCCAGCAGCGTTGCCGCCAGTTTTCCGGACTCCGGTCGGATTGTCGTCTATTCGGAAATTATTCAGTAGTAAACAGGTCCATTGTGGCGGCCCGTCCAGCGGCGGCAAAACATTTTAGGCTCTGGTGCAAATATTCGAAATGGCAGAGTGAGGCGTTGAAGAAGCAGCGGTTTATGCAGCGAGGACAGCCTCCAGCTCGCAGGCGCAGTCTAGTCGTTGAGACGTAGATGACCAAGGGTGAATTGGCCCTTGCCGATACGGCGCAGCAGTTCGACGCCGGCAATCGTGATGGCGGCGCATGAGAAGTTCTTGAAGCCGAGCAGGGGTCTGGTTCTGGCCTTGATGCCTCGATGATCCTGCTCGATCAGGTTGTTCAGATACTCGAGGAGCAGAGTTTTGTGTCTTCAGGCAGCAGACCGGTCTCCGGCATCTCGCGCACCGCGCGATGCGAGGCCGCATAGCCGTCGAGGGAACAGCAAGGGGCGACGCTCGATGCGCCGCCTTACTGTTTGTAAGACAACTTACATCAGACGGCTAGAGGGCGCATTTCGCCGGATTCGATGCGCAGTCACTCGCTGCATCGAGTAGCGCCTGCGCTTGGCTAATGATCTGCTCCGCTTGCTCCTCGTCGATCGGCTCTTCCCTAAACTCCGCTCCTTCGAGAATGTGACGGATCTGTGCTGCCAAACCGTCACGCTGTGCGGTCCAGGACGCGATCTTGTTCTCCATCTTCGTATAGGTCGCATCGCCGACTGAGTCGCTTTGTAGGGCGTAGGTCGAAACTGCCAGCGTGCTTGCGGCAAGCCGTCCGAACGGCGCGTTGATCTGCTTGTAAATCTGCCCAAGGTCCAGCAGCGTGTCCGAATGAGCATGCAGGCTCCTCGGGAGAATATCGCGATCCAGCAGTTCCAGGATCACGCGGCCATCGTGGTGATAGTCATCGACTAGGCCGAGCAGGGACAGCAATGTGGGGCGCACGTCCACATGGTCCGTAAAGAAATCGTTCGGCTCGGTCACGCCGAGGTGCTTCACGCCCGGCCCCACGATTCCGATGAAGGTGCGCCCGATCTCCGGCTGAATGTCGCCATGATTCCACGAGTCGCCCGTAAATACGACCGGGCTGGTGGACCCGGACGATACGAAGTAGAAATTGGGATTGCCGAAAAACGTGAAGGTTGGAGTGCGCGCGGGATCCGCCGGGGAATGCATGTGAAGCAGCCTTTGACCGGCAGGATCCACAAGCGCCCCCTGGAGTTGTGGTCCCAGCCCGGTACCGAGCAGGCTCTCGTTTAAGCCGGTGTGCGGATTGACTGCGCTGAGACCCGCCATCGTCTTTTCGAGCTGGCGGACCGCGGGATCTCTCGGTCCCGGCGCACCCGGCACGTATACGGTAGGCGCATCGTCGAAATGGATCGAGAAGGCTGTCTTGTCGCCAGCGTCCGCGACGACGGCGTTCAGATTGAGGTCAACTTCGCCGACACCATCGGACCCATAGGTGCATGACACATCCGGCATGACAGCCCCATCCTTGATTGTGGCGCCGTCGCAGTTCGCCGGGCTGGGCGCGCCGGCGACGTTATGGTCGCCCTCGTCGGGTGTGAAGATGAACAGGGTGTTGCTCTGATCGATCCCGGCCGCTTTGAGGTTGGCAAAGAATTTCCCAAACGCGGCATTGTAATCACTGAGCTGCTTCACGTAGGGAGCTTCGCCAGGGCCGAAGGTCTGTTCCGCACTCAGGGTCGCGCCCTCCTGATTGTCGTGGGCGTCGGCGATATAGGCGAAAACTACCGGGATCCCCTGTTTCAGCATGGTCTCGGCAACCGCCAGGGTCTGGGCGGGCACCGGATCGAAACCGATCGCGCCAAACCCCGTAATCGCGTTTCCGTTGTAATCAGTGATGCCGCCTAGCGCGGGCGTTATGTACTTGAGACCAAACAGAGCCTCATAGCTGTCGTAGCCGCCCGGCTCGTCAGGCAGCAAGTCGTTGACCGGGTTGTTTGCCTCCGCACAGAAACGGCTGCCCTTCGCGCAATGAATGGCTGCGCCGGCAAAGTCGTTGAACTGATCGTCGCTGTTCTCCCCGGCTTGCGGAGAACCTGCGCCAAAGACCTTCACCACGTCGAAGGGCGTCCGCTCCAGCACTATGTTGGCGGTGGAGAAGGCGCCGACATCGCATCCCGCCCGCGTGAACGGCACCCACGGCGCAGGCACGTTCTTGCCCGATGGTGTCGTCAGCGCAAAGGTGTTGTCCATGGTGGCCGGCGTGATATCCGACACTTTGTCGGTCCAGTAGAAGAATGAGGAGGGGAAGTCGATTTTCGACGCGCCCGGTTCGAATACTCCGAAGCTATTGGCGACGAAGATCCCATGATGGTCCGAGTAGAGACCGGTCTGAGTGGTGAGGATGTCGTTTGCCGTGTGCGAGATCAGGACCGTATGGTCACCTGCGTCGAGCGT
>DASYBJ010000122.1:0-5065 GCA_036500845.1 Acidobacteriaceae bacterium | reverse complement strand
GAGCCAATACGTCACTCCGTCCAGCGACACGAACACGGAACCGGTACACGCAACTGTGCCAGTGCAGCTGCCACCGCCGAATGTTCATGCCGCCCAGCCAGGTCCAGCGAAAGCATCGAAAATCCCCTTAGTCGCGCCCATCTCGGTGGCCGCATTGATCCTGATTGCAGCCGTGGCCTTCTTTGCATTTCGCAGTTCGGGAAATCCTGGATCTACGATCATAACGACCGCGACCACGCAGCATGCTTCATCGTCACCTGCTCCCGCGGCGGCTTCCGCCTCTAATAACCCGATTGCTGGCACATGGACGAATCCCTCACCCAGCGGACACAATGGGCTGGCAAAGCTGGCTATCTCCGGTACGGGCAATCAGCTTTCCCTCCATGCCTGGGGTGAGTGCCCGGATTGCGACTGGGGAACGCAAACGGCGACTTTCGATGGTCGAAAGGCTACGGCGGTCTGGAATTTCAAGCAGCCGATGGGCGGCGCGGCAGAAGGTCGAGTGGCGACCGTGACGGTTGCGCCCGGCGGGGAAAAACTAAACGTAACAATCGTGAACTCATTTCCCAAACGCGCCCCGAATGAACGCCGGGCTGAGTTCGTTCGGCCTTAGTGATCCTGTGGGGCGGATCTGAATTCCCTCTGCACTGCTGGCTAAATCGTGGCTCTTGCTGTATTTCCTTGCGTCTTAGGCGTCTGCTGCTGAGCTGCTTGCTGCTGGATGGACGCCCACTGCGCGTGTTCCTGCGAAACAGTGGACTCGATGCGCTCTGCGAGCAGCGCGTGCGGGTTTGGAACAGTCGCATAAGGTCCGGCGTTCGCCAGATAGACAAACTTCTCGTGTTTCAGCGCTTCACAGGTGGAGCGATAGTTGGTCCAGTTCTGTTGATACTGGTTAAGGTGCAGCACGCCTTCGAGGATCGTGATGAGTACTCCGAGGCCGGCTGTGACGAGCTTATCGTAATGGAAGGTCAAACCCGCCAGGAAGGGGATCCCTGCTGCGGCGAGGATTTCAACAACTTTGATGCGCTTGAAGGTGCGCTGCGCCGAACGGCTCTTGCGGCCGTACCAGGAAATCTGATCTTCAAGCCGCCCGAAAATCGGATCAGAGTTCGGGTCGGGGATCGGCACAGTGACTGGACTGGTTGCGTTCTCTTCAGGCATCAGAACGGCTCCTTCGTACTCTGTATACGGTACTCAGCATCGAAATCTATCGCCGGAACTCGCGCGAGGCCGCACTTCCCGCCCGGAAGCACGTGACTTGCACAGCGGTTTTGCACTCACACAGTCTGCGTGGATGATCCACCGTCCTCGAACATGGCCCTTTCGGCTTGACGCCGGCGCAGCAGGCCCGCCACGACTGCTCCGCCCGCGTGGTCCCATTGGTCGAACTGAGCAGCGGCGGCTGTAATGTTTCCCGCGTTCAGATCCCGGAGCATCGTGGACCCCGTAAAGGCACCGGTGCCCAGGTTGAAGACGAAATCGACCAGCGCATCGAATTCGTTTTGGGTGAGTGCGATGGCAACGACGCGGTTGACGCACGCTACCGCGTTGCCTACATCGTGAGCCAGCAGACTCTGCGCCTGATCCTGGGTGATGGTCAGTTCTGGGGTGACATCAGGACCGGTGTGACCGTAGCCGATGGTCCACACGCCGACTTGGTCCTGATAGGCGTTAAGGCGGCAGCCTTCAAACTGCTCTGTTAAACAGAGTCCTTTGCCACTATAGGTCAGGTTATTGACTCCCATAAGCGCGCGCTCCTCGCAGAGTCCTGTTATTGCGCGGCAATAATAGCACAAAGATGGCGCGTGACCCGGTAAAACGAGCGTTGGCTAGGTCGAGATACATCGAGGCGCTACATCGCTCGGGCAGTCAAAGAAAGTTGGTTTCTGAACTCTGAGAGATGCGGTTTGAGCTATCTGTGCGCGTGACCTACGGTCAGCCGCAGGCCAAAGCGGTAAGTAAAAGGGAGTGCCGGATAGCCAATTGGCCCGATTTGCTGATTGTTGGTGAGATTGTCGAACTGGGCGTAGACGCCGATCCATTGACGCACTTGAAAGCTACCGCGCGCGTCGAGTTTGGCATAGCCATGGTCTAGATTGCGATTGGGGAGAAGGAGTGAATTGCCTCCCCGAAGATCATCGCCGGCTAGAAAAGTCGAATCGTCACTGCGGCTGACGAATGCGCCGGTAAATTGAGCGCCCCATCGAGTTCCGTTGTAGTTGACGGAGAGGAAACCTGTATGCGGTGGCCGCCGGAAGGGGCGGGCACCACGTAAGGGACTAAAGGCGCCAATCGGAATGTTGGAAAAGGACGGTACCGGTCCGCCTGGCAGTCCGGTGTTATACGAAGGACTCAGCGAGTCCGAGGTGAAGGATCGTTGGACGACAGCATCGAGGTATGTGTAGCCGCCGCGCAAGAAGAGATCATGGAGCAAGGTATATTCCACTTCGCTCTCCACTCCCTGCGCACGAAAAGACTGTGAATTCAGGTCGATTCCAAACCCGTTGGCTAGGAGAGCCTCAAGCTGGTGCTGCTCACTTGGAGTCAGGTTCGGCAGGAGCGTTGGAACCTCTGCGGCTGGGACTGACTCAATCTGGTTCCGGAACTGATTGTGGAAATAGCTGACACGTAATACACCGCGCTCGTTGAGGAAGGTTTGCTCCCCGCCTCCCTCATAGGTTCGAGAATCTTCGGCGCCGATCGGCTTCACATGAAACTTCTGGATTGCCTGCGCGCCTCCTGGCTGTCCCAGAAGAAAATTATAGAGAGAGCCAAACTGAGCTCCCAACGAAGGTTCTTTGTAGCCTTGTGCAAAGCTGAACTTGATCTTGGTACCGTGCAAAACGCCGTGACCGGGACGCATCGGGTAATACGCCAGACCGATGTGCGGTGTGCCTACAGTCCCATAGAGCTGGTTCTTCTCGACTCCTCCGCCGAGGGTGTAATACACGCGATGCCGGAAGTCGCCCTGTATCTGTGCAGTGTAGTCATAGTTGGCACGCTCCACTGTCTGGTTGATTCCGTATGCGGGGAACTTGTCCGCTCCACGCTCGTCTTCGAAGCGAAACCCTACGAGGCCCACGATGCGCCGCGGAAAACGATAGTCGCTTTGGAAATAGAGCTGGTCCCGATTGGAAACAAGCTCCGAATGATTGGGATACACACCGCCAAAGTTGAGGAGAGCCTGACCACTTGTTGAGTAGCCATTCGCTCCTTGGATCGCGACCGCATATCCATAAAAGTTCGTGGAGGTGAATCCGCCCCGGGTCGTCGTGATCGGGATACCAGCGGCGAAGAAGTTGGTGTCTTCTTCACGCTTGCGCGTCATGCCATAACGGACCAGGTTATGCCACGATTCCGACGTCTGGTTTTCGATCGATGCTCCAACATAGGTATCCTGGTCGGATTGCTTGCCCGCATTGGGAATGCCATAAAAATCGATCGCTCCGGGCGTGCCTACTGCGGAGACGCTGTTCCGCACGGTGCCCCGAAGCTGCGTACTCGCGCCGAGCGCAATACCTAAGTTCCCCACCGCCGTGTAATCGTGATACTCGTCGAATGGAATGTCGTTTGCGCTCTGAAAAGCGGAGAATCCCCCGTAGTAGTCGAGCTTGTTATGCGTGCCTCCTAGCTGCAGTTGGTTGCGAAAGGTCGTGAGATTGCCGGCATCGCCTTCGTAGATGAGAGAGGGAAACGAGGTACTCCCACGCGGCGTAGTCAGATTGATAGCTGAGGAAGCAGCATCGGAGCCGTACAGTGAGCTGTTAGGCCCACGATAAAGTTCGAATTTCTCCACCCCCATAGTACTGACGTTGGAGAAATCAAAGACTCCTCCGATGTCTTCGATTGCCACTCCGTCCAGGTTTACCTGGTTCGAATTGGAATTGCCTCCGCGCACGAACAGGGACGTTAGTCCGCCGTATTGACCCTGTTGGACGACAAATACGCCCGGCACTTGTCGAAGCGGATCGGCCAAATTGATGCGGTCGCGAAACTCGGGATTGCGCTGCACGCTGACTGAGGCACTGACTTGCGCCTGGGGAGTGGGTGTACCGGTCGCCGTGACCACGATCTCCTGCCGGACTACAGCCGGCTCGAGAACTACGTTCTCTTCGTGGCCGTCCACGGGACCCGCAAAGAAGCTCTGCGTGGTCACCTGCTTGAAGGTTCCGGCGGAGACCAGCACATAAAACCTGCCGCCGGCACTGGTCGTGACACGGTACGTGCCGTCAACCGCCGTAGCGGCCTGCGCGATGACTTGCCCATTCTTGAGCAAGCCCACAGTCGCGTGGGAAATTGGTAGGCCCAGGGGGTCGGTCACGGTTCCGTGAACGATAGCGGCTCGGGCTGGAGAGAGGGAAACTAGGAGCAGCAAGGCAAGCAGACATGTCCAAGCGCAGATCAGCGCGCTGGACCATGATCGAGCAACCATCAAACTCCTTCATTCTCCGGGGAACGGTGGGCCCGGGGAGACTCGACCTTTTGGCAAACCGATCGGAAATGTTTGCAGGTCTACCAGTTCAGTTGTACCAGAGCCTCAAATGGCGGACAACGCACCGGAGACCGTCGGCAACCGCCCCTCATGATGATCCTGTTAGCGTTCCAGAGCGTCACAGAATCGCGAGTTCCTGGCCGTGGGATAGGCAATGTTCCTCTGACAAACTCTTCGTCTTGCACCAGATTCAGCCAATTGAGCAGCGCCTTTAGGTCCACGATCGCATGAACAGTAACAAGCCAATCCTCAGAAAAAGTAGCCGTCATCCCGAGAGGATGTGACTTTATTCGATTTTTGCGCCTTTTTGGGCGTCTGAGCTCTTTATTTTCAGTATCTGTTTTTGTGCTAAATCAAAAAAGTCACACGCTCCGAGCGTAGTCGAGGGATCTGCTTTTGAGCTGCTGCCGGGACAGGGTGAAAAGCGAGGGCTTCTGTTTGCCCGTGCCGCGCAATTATTCAAGGAGGCGCCCTCAGAAGCAGCGGGTGAATTGCGGAGCGAGCCTGGGAAGGGCGAGCGCAGCAAGAGGGCGAGAGCAGCAGTACCGCGAAGCCCTGGAATAGAGATCA
>DASYBJ010000121.1:0-4914 GCA_036500845.1 Acidobacteriaceae bacterium | reverse complement strand
GCTCTGTTCTTGCCATTTGAGAAGCGTAAGGAACGAAGAGCATGTACTCAATCCCGAGCACGGAACCTAGATGGAGCCCTCGGAGCCGAACCCAGCGGGCCTTGGCAGTAGGTTCACGCGGCAGGAGCAATCAACCCTGCTCTACCAGTTTGAGAAAAAGCTCTTGAACGCGGCGGTCTGTCGAGAGTTCCGGGTGAAACGTTGCAGCCATCAGCTTGCCTTGACGTACCAGGACAGGGAAGCCGGCGCGCTCTGCGAGCACTTCCACGCCTTCTCCGACACGCGTGATACGGGGAGCACGGATGTAGACCATCTCAAGTGGCCCTCCGGGCAACTTGGTCTCTTCCCTCAGGATCGCGCTATCGATCTGGCGTCCATACGCATTGCGTTCAACAGTGATGTCCATTACGCCCAAACTCCGTTGATTAGGATTTGTGACTTCTTTGGCCAGCAGAATACATCCGGCACAGGTTCCAAAGGAGGGTTTCTCATGAACGAACTTGTTTAACGCCTCGAGCAGTCCATCCCGTTCGAGGAAGTTCAGGAACGTGGTCGATTCACCACCAGGTAGAACCAAGCCGTCTAGTCCCTCTAGTTCGTCGGCCTTACGAACCAAAATGGGCTCGGCGCCGGCCTCGCGGAGGGCATCAGCATGGGCGGCAAAGTCGCCCTGAATCGCAAGTACGCCGATACGCGGCGCTGTCTCTGATCCTGAAGGTGAAGTCGGCAAAATATTTAAACCTTTACTTTAAAATAGTTAAATCTTTGCTTTAAGGAATTGAGCCGGCAAGGCTGTGCCATCTGGCTGGACTCGGAGCAAAAGCAGATCCCTCGACTGCGCTCGGGATGACAGGTGGCATTCACTCGAGTTGGGTCCAGCTCGTAGACTGACCGTAACCATGAGGCGGCGAAGGCGTACTGGCGTATCTACCACGTGGGGCTGTTCCTGGAGATGTCTCTCGAGCGTGCTAAGCCCGCCGGACATACGTCTGAACGGCCGTTCACCAGCCGCGGGTTTGCAAGAGTTGGTGTTCTTCTAATCCGGCGACGGCCAGCCCCTTCATGGCCCCGGTCATCTGTTCGCTGACCTCGGCAAGGATCTTTGGATCGTTGGCATGCGTAGTCGCAGTCACGATGGCGCGTGCGCGTGATTCGGCTTCCTCGCGCTCTTTGGGGCTGCGGGGAGCGCCCTTTGAATCAAGCTCGACGTCGAGCGGGGTCGCACCCTCCTTCATGAAGATGCCCGAGCCGACAAAGATGGCTTCGGCGCCAAGCTGCATCATCAGCGAAGCGTCGGCCGGAGTGGCGATACCGCCCGCGGAGAAGTTCGGAACAGGAAGCTTACCGCTACGCGCAACCATACGAATGAGTTCATATGGAGCGCGATGTTCTTTGGCCGCAGCATAGAGTTCTTCTTCTCCGAGCACAGTGAGGGCCTTCATTTCTTTCACTATCTGACGCATGTGCTTGACTGCGTGGACCACATCTCCAGTGCCTGCTTCACCCTTGGTGCGGATCATGGCCGCGCCCTCTGCGATGCGCCGCAGGGCCTCGCCCAAATCGCGGGCGCCGCAGACGAAGGGTGTGCGGAAGGCGTGCTTGTCGATGTGGTGCGTCTCGTCGGCCGGCGTGAGCACTTCGCTCTCGTCAATGAAGTCGACACCCAACTCCTGCAGAATTTGAGCTTCGGCGAAATGCCCTATGCGCGCTTTGGCCATTACTGGAATCGAGACGGTGCTGATGATCTGCTTGATGAGCCCAGGGCGTGCCATGCGGGCAACGCCGCCTTCCGCGCGAATCATCGCCGGAACACGTTCCAGCGCCATGACGGCAGCCGCCCCGGACTTTTCGGCAATCACCGCCTGCTCGGTGGACATCACGTCCATAATGACGCCACCCTTGAGCATCTCTGCCAAGCCGGTCTTCAGGCGCAAGGCCGCCGAAGCCGAGGTATTCCCAGTGCCATTTATCTCTGCCATCTTTCTGCCTCCCTGCAGCGGATCTGTCTATCCGGCTCACCGAACTCTGAAGAGATGGGGGAATCTCATCCGGATCTGGTCGTTCCTGCAGCTGTCGGGAATCGTCCCAGTCCGACTGAGGTCGGACATTCGTGCGGGATAAATCCACAAAGTACAGATTAACAGGGAGCAGCAGACGGCGCGCGGCTGCCCATGCTTTCTACGTGGCGAAACTCCTCACTCATCGCGGTATACTCAAGGCTGCGATGGCACTTCTCACCCAGATCAGGAGCGCCCCCAGTTCCAACACGAAGCGCGGCTCCGAGCCGGGCGAGCCTGCCGGTCCCCTCCCGGACCAGGGGACATCTAGCGCAGAAAAGCCAGCTACGAAATCCTTTTATCTCGAGACCTTTGGCTGCCAGATGAACGCTCATGACTCAGAGAAAGTCATCGGCACACTCGAACGGCAAGGCTATCAGCAAGTCGACTCGGAATTGGATGCCGACGTTATTTTCTACAACACCTGCTCGATCCGCGACAAAGCCGAACAGAAGGTCTTCAACCGGCTTAACGATTACAAGAAGTTTTATGCGTCGGGCAAACGCTTTGCCGTGCTCGGCTGCGTCGCGCAACAAGAAGGCGAGCGCATTTTCGAGCGAGCGCCATATGTCTCGATTGTTTCCGGGTCGGCCTCGTATCGCAAGTTGCCGGAGATGTTGGCGCGCCTGGAGGCAGGGGAGTCGCGCATTACCGGTCTCGATGACAGGCAGACCGAGGAGACGTTTGAGACCGAGTTCACAAAGCGCTCGAACCCACATCGCGGCTATATCACCATCATTGAAGGCTGCGACAAGTTCTGTTCGTATTGCGTTGTGCCGTATACGCGAGGCAAAGAACGCAGCCGGACAGGCAAATCCGTCCTCGCCGAAGCACGACGCATGGCAGAGACCGGCTACACGGAGATCCAACTGCTTGGCCAAAATGTAAATTCCTACCGCGATCCGGAAGGGAAGTTGAGCTTCGCGGAGTTGTTGGCTGCCGTCGGAGAGACACCCGGTATTCGCCGCGTGCGCTTTACCACCTCGCACCCGCGCGATTTCACGCGCGACATCGTCGAAGCCATCGACGCGGTGCCCGCGCTCTGCGACCACGTTCACCTGCCCGTACAAAGCGGATCGAGCAGGGTGCTGCGGGCGATGCAGCGCGAGTATAGCCGCGAACAGTACCTGGAGCGTATCTCCTGGATTGACTCTGCGCAGCGGCCCATCAGCATCACCACCGATGTCATCGTGGGGTTTCCTGGGGAAACGGAAGCCGAGTTCGAGGAGACGATAACGCTCCTTGACCAGGTTCAGTACGATGCGGTCTTCGCCTTTAAGTACTCGCCACGCCCGAACACACCTGCGATCTCCATGGACGATAGCATCCCGGAAACCGAAAAGAGCCGTCGTCTGCAGTTCCTGCTCGACCACCAAAGGGAGATTCAAAGGCCACGGTACGCGAGCTTTGTAGGGCAGATCCTTGAAGCAGCGGTGGAGGGATATAACGAACAACGTGGACAGGTGATAGGCCGCAGTTCACAGAATAAGACTGTCAACTTCACGCCAAAGCATCCTATTCTTCCAGCACCGGGAAGCTATCTTCCGGTCGAGATCACACAGAGCTTTCCCAACAGTCTGGTCGGGCAAGCGACCGCATAACGGAGTTGCTAAATGGATGTCGAAATGAAAATCCGGGGTTTGGTCATGGATCCGTCCACGAATATGCCGATCGTGATCCTGAAGGACGTTCAAGGCGACACCGTGCTGCCAATCTGGGTCGGCCTTTATGAAGCCAATGCGATCGCGCTGGAGATCGAGAAATCGACGCCACCGCGCCCGATGACCCATGATCTCTTGCGAAATCTCATCCAAGGGTTGAACGCTTTCGTCCAAAAGGTTGTGGTAACTGAACTTAAGAATGACACGTTCTATGCTGTAATCTGGATGGAGCAAGAAGGGGAGCTCGTCAGCATGGATGCCCGGCCATCGGACGCTTTAGCGCTCGCCCTTCGTTCCGACTGCCCGATCTACGTCAGTGAGGAAGTGATCCGCATAGCCAAGCTCGCCCCCACGATGACGGATGCGAGCCCCGACGAGCTTCGCCGGTGGCTCGAAGGTCTGAACGACGAAGACTTAGGCCGCTACAAAATGTGATTTGCCATCCCGCCGGGGCCGCGTTGCGGCGATCCACTTGGCTCCCCCGCGCTCTTGTTTTCTTTCCTTTCGCATTGCCTGACAACGTCACGATCTCCCACTGGTAACGGCCCAATCTTGAGAGGCCTCTCGGTATTACACCGTTGGTGCTGTAGTGGGGTATTGGGAGCAATGGTACAGAAAACTCATTTAAAGCGACTCAATCGGCGGTGAATGGTCGTGTGGCGATGCGATCAGTAACTGTGGATCTCAATGAGTATCCCGACAGCATCAAAGGACCTTTCCTTTTGAACCGGTGGTAGGAAATAGGGCAGGGTCACTATGGTGTTTTCTCTCCATACAGGTCGTTCGAGCAATAGCAGATCACCGCTTCGCTAACACCACAGCAAATGTATTCAGGAGAGAGCGAAAAATATGTCGAAAGTAGCAACTGTCTCAGATGACAAGCCCAACAGTTCAGACGGTGGCCCGTGGTATGAAGGAACTCGAGGCGAGCGTATTGCAGTGCGGATTTCGAGCCTTCAGACAAATGGTGCCTATGCGGTAGTAGAGTCTTTCGCTGAACCAGGCTGCGCTACGCCAATGCATCTTCACCGCAACGAAGAAGAGCACTTCGTCGTCGTCTCCGGCCTGTACCGCGTCGCATTTGGGGATGAGGTGTTTGACATATCGTCTGGCGTAAGCATCACCATTCCAACGGCTGTTACATCGTCGGTCCAGCCGTCAGCGCATAGCTCGGTCGTGATCCAATCCATCCTTAG
>DASYBJ010000120.1:0-15914 GCA_036500845.1 Acidobacteriaceae bacterium | reverse complement strand
CTTCGTCCGAATCGCCCTTACTCGTTTCGGACCATAACTGGGTGATCACCTTATGACCAGTGAGGGAGGCGAAAGTCAAGGGCGTGATGAACTGCTGTGCTGCCTCGGTCATCACCACGTGCACATCAAGGGCCTGCCGCTGCAGAGCCCGTACGAGATCAGCTGCCTTGTACGCGGCGATACCACCGGAGACGCCGACCGTGACCTTCATACGGATGATTGTACCCCCGCCGGCCGGTCGATGGTGGACCAGCGGGGCACCGTCCGTAGGCTGTATTGTTGGCGCTAAAAAGCCGGACCTGCGGAAAAGTTCGACTACACTATCGATTCTTTCGGCACTTCTCCTTGGGCCTGAATGAACTTCACCTTTCCAGCAGCGATTTCATCCTGTGCAACACGGCAGGCCTTCGTGGAACGGGAGGCAACGAGCGGTTGAGAACCGTTCTGAAGTTGCCGGGCGCGGCGTGCCGCCACGAGTACATAACGGTAATTGCTGTCGAATCCATCCTCGATCTTCATGCTGGTCTCCTTAGCAGTTGTCCGAAATACGGTTCTAAGCGTCCCGATCAGGCAGCCCGAAGGAGCGCAGCACGGGACGCAGACGATCCGTGGCCTTCGACTGCCTGCAGTGTTCCGCAATCTCGATCAACCGAGCCGCCTCTGCATCCACCGGCCGCCCTTCGTGTTGGAGCCTCTCTGCGAAAATGATCGCAGAGAGATCCTCGACGGCGTGATCAAGAGCGTCATTGACGAGAATATAACGGTACTGGCGATAATTCTCAATTTCCTCCCGCGCTTTCGCCAACCGTCGGTCTACTTCCCCCGCGCGGTTGGTTCCTTCAGCCATGCTGCGGCTCCGCAGCCGGGTCGCCAAAACCTCAGGATTGGGGGGAAGCACAAAGATGCTGACCGCATCCGGAACCCTCTCTCGCACCTGTGCCGCGCCCTGTACGTCAATATCCAGCAGCAGGTCCTTGCCTGCCGCACGTGCGTCCGTTAGCGACCGGGCGGCGGTCCCGTAGTAGTGACCAAAAACATTCGCCCACTCAAGGAACTCGCCGCGATCGATCATCTTCTGAAACTCTTCCGGCGAGGTGTAGTGATATTCAAGGCCATCGCGCTCCGAACCTCGCGGTGCCCGCGTCGTGTATGAAACCGAGAAATCCAGGCCCTTCACTAACGACCGGATTCTATTCACCAAAGTAGATTTGCCTGAACCGGACGGCGCCGAAATAAGAAAAAGCATCCCTGCCCATGTACTTTCCCGCTCCTCGATGGAAGCTTCGGTTTTTTGTTTATTCCAGATTTTGCACCTGTTCCCGCGCCTTCTCAATTTCCGATTTCATCGTGAGGCCCAGTTCGGTGATACGCTGCCCGTTGCCCGAGATACCGCTCGTCTTCGACAGAAGCGTGTTGGATTCCCGGTTCATCTCCTGCAAAAGGAAGTCGAGCTTCTTGCCGATCTCGCCCCCAGCCTCGATCAAAGAGTAGAAGTGCTGGATGTGGGTGCGCATACGCGTGACCTCTTCCTCCACATCGCTCCTCTCCGCAAGCACAGCTGCTTCTTGCAGAACGCGCTCGCGGTCGACAACGCCGTTCAAGAAGCCCGAAAGGCGTTGACTGATTCGCACGAAGTAAGCCTTTTGAACCTCTTCGCGCAGCTGGGCGACTTCAACCACAGCGGCATCGAGGCGCTGCATACCGGAGACGAGTTGGGCGGCCAGAGCTCTCCCCTCCTCCCTACGCATGGTGTTCAGAGCTTCGATTAAATAATCGGTTTCTGAAGCGACTTCCTGCTCCAGGACTTGCATCTCTTCCTCCGAAGATCGCGCCTCTGACGTAAGGACGCCAGGAAAACGGAAGAGCACATTGAGGTCGGGGCGGTCATCTAATCCATTTTGCACAGCGGCTTCCCGGAATGCGCCAATGTAGGCGCGCAGAAGGTTGCTGTCGAATTCGGCGTTTGCTCCGGCGCTTCGATCCAGGCTCAATGTGACTTCCAGATGACCACGAACCAGGTTCTCTTTGAGCGCGCGTCTTAGACGCATCTCGATTGCTTCCGTGCCGGCCGGCATCCGAACATGTAAGTCAAGATATCGATGATTCACGCTTTTGAGCGTCAGTGTCCAAGCCAGCGTCCCCATCGCGCGACCGCTAACGCGCGCAAACCCGGTCATAGAATAAATAGGCTTGCGATCTGGCGCGCTCAAATCTCAAGTTCTCCACTCAGTGCCGGCTGCAGACTGCTAACCTCTTTCGCTGTCCGATGGGCAAGCACTTCAGAGGGATCCATGAACTGCAACTGATACAGCCGCCGGTAGGTCGGAGAGATCTCAAGCAACTCTTCGTGGGAACCAATGGCCGTAATCGAACCACTCTCGAGCACAGCGATGCGATTTGCGCGTCTAACCGTGGACAGGCGATGCGCGATGACGAAAACCGTGCGGCCGCTCATCAGGTTGGAGAGCGCGGTCTGCACAAGCGACTCGCTCTCCGCATCCAGGGCGGAGGTCGCTTCGTCAAGAATCAAAATCGGGGCGTTTTTAAGCAAGGCGCGGGCGATCGCGATGCGCTGACGCTCGCCGCCGGATAATCGGAGGCCTCTTTCCCCGATCATGGTGTCGTACTTCTCGGGGAGGCGCTCGATGAAGTCGTGTGCGAGAGCGGACTTCGAGGATTCGATGACCCGGCTCAAAGGAATATCTGCTCTGCCATAGGCGATATTGTTGCGCACCGTGTCATTGAACAGAATTGTTTCCTGCGTGACATTTCCGATGAGGCGGCGAAGCGAAGAGAGGTTCACATCGCGCAAATCGTAATCGTCCACATAGATCGATCCTTGTGTGACATCAAAGAAGCGCGGAATGAGATTCACAAGCGTAGACTTGCCTGCGCCGCTCGGGCCAACGATGGCGACAACTTCTCCGCTTGGAACAACCAGGTTGATATCGTTGAGCACCCGAACCTCGCCCTCATCGCCGCGGTAGTTGAAGCAAACCTGTTCTATCCGTATCTCCCGCCGCAGGCCCTGCAGAACATGCGCGCCGGGCTTTTCACGCACATCATCCTGTGCATCCATGAAGCGAAAGATCTCCGACGAAGCACCGAGTGCCTGCTGAAAATTGTTGTAGAAGAGGGCAAACTTACGCACCGGATCGTAGAGACGAAAGACCGCAAATATAAAGACGAGGAAGGTTGCGGCAGTGAGCGCATGCACCTGAATTCTCATCCGGCCCACCAACAGCAATAAGGCGATGGCCACCGCACCAATCGAGTCCATCAAAGGCGAGCTGATGGCTTGAGCACGCACAGATTGGAGGTTGGCGCGAAAAAGGCGGCGAGCCGCCTGCTTGAATCGCGTCATCTCCCAAAGCTCCATATTGAAGGCTTTGACGATGCGATTCCCGGTGATCGTTTCGTGAAGGATATTCTGGATCTCAGCGAGCTTATCCTGGCCCCGCCGTGTAGTGTGCCGAACTTCACGGCCTATCTTGCGCGCCGAAACGAGCACCACTGGGACAAAAAGCAACAGGAGCCACGCGAGTTTGCCACCGATAATGACGACAACGCAGGCGGTAAAAATCAAGGTGAAGAGTTGCTGCAGAAACTCTGCTAACACAGACGACATCGCGAATTGCACTCGCTCAATATCGTTGATGAGCGTGGAAACCAAAGTGCCCGTGGTGTGCTCTTGAAAAAACGCAACCGAGCGACGGAGAATAGCGTTGTAGAGATCGTCCCGCAGATCCGTGATCATGCCGAACCCGGCGTAGTTGACCATATAGGTGCCGCCGTAATCGCAAAGCCCCTTCAGGAGGGTCGAGGTGACCAACGCGAAAGCAACGATCGTCCAGGGATTGTGGAAATGAGAGGGAACAAGCTGCTCGAGATTGAGACCGATCCGCGGCCCCAGCAGCGAAATTTTCACATTCGGCGCTCTTGGGTTCAGCACCCGCTCAAAAATTGGCCCTACCAGAAGCAAACGAAAGGCATCGAGAAGCCCGACCGCCGCCATAAAGATTACCGATGCGATCGCCTGCAGCCAATAAGGCCTAACATAACCCAACAGGCGAAGCAACTTGGTCATGCGGAAACCCTAGAAACGCGGCTCGGCCCCCGCTCTTCGCGGCACATGGAATGCATGCACACATTGTAATCGCCTGAACCCGATTCAGGCGCACGAGCAACGCCCTCGCCGCTTCACGACGAAAGCGATCACGTCTATGTTGGTTCACCTAGATTAAGGCGCAATCAGGCTACCGTTCGTCACGCGTTCTGCGTTGCAGGGAGTCGACCGTTCTGGGCTCCCGGCTGGATTCCACTCGAGTGAGACACCCCAGCCTGCTGAAGTTACCGGCTCGCACGCCCCTCTTGCTTTTTGGCGCGGCGGCTCCGAGCAGATCCGTATCGGGGCAGATGAATTCGAGTGCTAGTGCGGCATGTCGCGGTGCACAGCTTTCACCCGGTATCCTTCCTTGGCCAGCCGCTTGCGAACCTCCTCGGCTACCATCACCGATCGATGCTGGCCACCCGTACAGCCAAACGCAACGGTCAAGTAGCTCTTGCCTTCTTCGATATAGTGCGGCAGCAGAAAAAGTAACAACTGCGTGACCCGATCCAGGAACTCGATGGTCTGTGGGAATTGCCGAACATAGGCTGCCACTTTCGGATGGCGGCCCGTCAAATTTCGAAACTCCGCGACGAAGTGAGGATTGGGCAGAAAGCGGACGTCGAAAACCAAGTCAGCCTCAAGGGGCAGCCCATTTTTGTAGCCGAAGCTGATCGAGGAAACCAGCAGACTCTTTCCCGTATCACCACGCTCGAACTTCTGTTGCATGTACGCGCGGAGTTCGTGAACGTTATAGTTCGACGTATCCATGCTGATGTCAGCAACGTTGCGTATCGGGTCAAGGAGTTTTCGCTCCGCGTGGATGGACCGCACCACCGTTTCGGTGCGACCGAGAGGGTGAGGCCGCCGCGTCTCGGAAAAGCGCCGGAGCAGGGCGGCATCAGAAGCCTCAAGGAAAACGACCGTCGTCACCAAGACTTTTCTCACTTTTTTGAGAATTGAGGGAAAACGGTCAAGGCGCTGGCCCTCGCGCACATCGATCACCAGAGCGGCGCGATTGATCTCCGCCGATTGCCGAACCAAATCGGCAAAGGCAGATATCAGGTCCAAGGGCATGTTGTCGACGGCATAAAAGCCGAGGTCTTCGAAGGCCTTGAGAGCGGAAGCCTTTCCTGAGCCCGAAAGGCCGGTCAAGATGACAAGTTCCGGGTCCCTATCTCCGCTCTTCGCTAAGGAAGACTTCTTACCAGCCCTGCGGGGGGCGCGCAACGGGCTAGGTCTTTCGGGGGGGGCGCCTCTCTTTGACATGCGTCATCGTAGCATTGGATGTATTGGCTTTAGGGCTTCGCTGGGGCTGTTTTTCGCGCAGTGCAGCGGATCAGCTTCTCTTTCGCTCAGCTCCGTTAGTGAGGTGAAAGTGGAGGAAAGCGCGGAAATTGAATCCAGTCCCTTGCCACCCTCAAGAACCGCCCAAACCCACCGGCCAATGACCATTCTCCAGCAGAACCTGAGCCGATTCCTGCGTCACTGCCGGCGAGAAGAGATGTCCTTGCACTAGATCGCAGCCGTACTTACGGAGCGCCTGTAACTGCTCCTTGGTCTCGATACCCTCCGCAAGCATTCGCACCTGCAACAGTCTTCCGAGATCGAAGATCGCCTGCAAAATGGCCCCTTGTCTGCCCGGAATCGCGAGATACGCGATCAACCTTCGGTCAACCTTGACCAGATCGATAGGCAAACGGATGAAGTGGTTCATCGACGCGAGGCCCGCGCCGAAATTGTCGAGTGCCACGCTGACGCCGAGATCGACCAGCCTCTGCAACTCCGCGACAGAATCATCGGGGTCCTGATTGATCGCGCTTTCCGTAATTTCGAAGCGCAACCGGCCCGGCGGGACCTTGGCCCGAGCAATGGCTCCCGCAACCCGGTCGAGAAGATGAGGATCTTTGAACTGCCGCGGCGAGAGATTCATGCTGATGCTTGGCGAGCGATCCGGCAGCGCACTTGCCCAGGCGCCGAGCTGGTTTGTAACCTGTTCCAAAACAAAAGCGCCGATCGGGACAATAAGACCCGTCTCTTCGGCGATGGGCAGAAAATCCTGAAGCGGAACAATATTCCCGTCAGGGCGACGCCAACGGAGCAGTGCCTCGAAACCCTCGACCTCGCCGCTCAGCAGCCGGTACACCGGCTGGTACCACACCTCCAATTCGCCTTGGTCGAGCGCGTTCTTGAGGTCCCGTTCCTTCTGCATCTGCAGCGCCTCGTGCACGTGCATGGAACTGTCGAAGACCTCGTGCCGAGCGTTCCCGTGAGACTTGGCCTGGTACATCGCGTAATCCGCGTCGCGCAAGACTTGCTCGGGCGTGGCGTGGTCCAGCGTACCGAAGGCTATGCCAATACTGGCGCTGATCAGCACTTCGTGGCCGTAGATCTCGATCGGAAGCCGGATGTCCTGCTGTACCCGCTTGGCGATCCTGGTGATATCGGAGATGTTGGTAACATCCTCAACCAGAACTGCG
Organism: Acidobacteriaceae bacterium; assembly: GCA_036500845.1. Taxonomy (GTDB): domain Bacteria; phylum Acidobacteriota; class Terriglobia; order Terriglobales; family Acidobacteriaceae; genus PALSA-350. The sequence goes on along the minus strand of DASYBJ010000120.1, from coordinate 9,326 downwards.
AACTCGTCGCCTCCGAAGCGGGCTACAGTGTCTTCGGGGCGGAAACAGGCGCGAAGCCGTGCAGCCACACGCACCAGGAGATCGTCTCCACAAGCGTGGCCTAGCGCGTCATTGACTGATTTGAAGCGGTCCAGGTCAAGGAACATTACGGCGAAGTTGAGTTCGGAACGGCGTTGCTGGCGTGCCATCGTGAGCTGAAGGCGATCCAAAAACAGCGCACGGTTCGCGAGCCCGGTTAGGGAATCGTGCAACGCGTCATACTGCAACTTCGCGTCCGTCTGCTTCTTATCCCGGATATCCCGATAGCTCGCAAAATTGCCGACCTCCACTCCGGAGAGTTGAATCGGAGCGACAAGGACTGAGACATCGATGAGCTCGCCGGATTTGTTCAGCCGCACTGTCTCCATCGATGCCCGTCCATAAAGCTGCATCGTATGCTCCAGCATGTCGAACTCATGGCGGCGCGTTTCTGGTATCAGAAGATCGAAGGTATTGCGGCCGATCGCCTCTTCAGCGGCGAACCCGAAGAGGCGCTCAAACTCGCGGTTGACGTGCAGGATGCGCGGACCACGCGTGATCATGATCGCTTCCGGAGCTGCATTGAGCAACTGCTCCAGAAAGTTCGAGTGCTGGCCAGACTCCGTTTCGCGGCGCAAAGGCATCGCCACGATGAGCAATTCGGCCTCCGGTTCTACGTGCAACATGCGAAAGCTTCCGCGCACTGGTACCGATGATCCATCCGGCGCGGTCAATCGGCATTCGAACTCAGTCGAATATGGATGATTTGCCGAGCCGAAGACATCCCTCGATCGAGGTTCAAGAACACCGGGCCGACCATAGACAAGTCCGGGAAACTGGCCTTGGAATACCTGTTCGACATGGAAGACGGTGCCTTCCTCGGCGCCCAGCAACTCGCGTGCAACGCGATTTGCGTAAATCAGGTCGCCTCCACGCTGGAGGAAGACATAACAGGGCAGAACTTCCAGCAGTAGGCGTTCCTGGGCCGTGTAAGCGGTCACGTGAGTTTCAAGCATGAGTGCACGCGGGGGAGGCTCACCGAGCGAGCCCTCATCGTTCGAGTATCAAGGGCGACTTCTGAACAGGAGTATCCCCTGAAAGAAGTAGCGTCTAAACTCTGAGGTCGCAGTTACTTGCGCGTGGGCTGTTCGCCTCAGTGACGGTCTTGATTACCCATCCGCTCTGCAGTGGCAGATAGCACCTAGAGGGATTCGCTCAGGAGAAGAGGGGGAAGGTCTCCTTCCCCATTAAGGCGCCTCGATGAGTTCCATCTTGCCGTCGCGCTTTCGGTGCAAGATTTTGACGTTACCTTCGTTATCCCTGAAGACGAAAACTTCGCGATCACGAAACTCCGCTTCCTTCACTGCTTCTTCCAATGTCATGGGACGCAAAGCAACCGAACCCGAGGACCGGACAACGTGCGGCTCGGCGATGGGGACCCGTGCGGGAAACGAGTGCACAGTGACCGGAACTGCCGGCTCAGCCCTCGTGTTGCCGTTTCCTCGGCCATTTGCGTTTACCGGCTTCGCTCCAAGGTCGGCCGAGGCACTGCTGCGGGTCCGGGCGATTGGCGACTCTTCTAACCGTTTTTCTTCCTTAGGCTGCCGCTTTTGGGCGCGTAATTTGGTCTTATAGCGGACAGCTTGGGCTTCTGCTTTTGCCAACGCCTCCCGCAATGCGTTTTCCAGACCCAGCGTGGACTCGCAGAGAGCCACCAAGTTGCAGGCGCGGGTCTTCACTGTGACCTCGGCGATGTAGCGGTGTTTCTCTGTTGTCAAAACGACGTGGGCTCCGGTGAGCCGTCCCAGAACCTTACCGATGCGAGCGATACCCTCTTCCGCCAAAGCTCGCAAGCCCTTCGTGATCGTTACCTGTCTGCCCGTGCATTCGACCTGCATAGTGCGTAACTCCTGGAACGATGGTTGAGACACCTGAGGAGGGAAGATTCTAAATCAATCACGCACCCGGCGTTGATGGGTACTCGGAATGCGAAGGTCCTCCCGGTATTTGGCTACGGTACGACGCGTCACCTCAATGCCCTGCGCTTGGAGCATGCTGGCGATCAGATCGTCGGTGAGCGGTTTGCGCGGATCCTCTTCTTCAATGAGCTTTTTCACTTTGCGCTTGAGCAACATCAACGGTGTGCTACCGCCTTCCGGCCCGTTGACACCTTCGGAGAAGAAGAACCGCAACTCAAACACACCTTGCGGTGTGTGGACGTATTTGCTGGATACGGCGCGGCTCACAGTAGAGGGATGAACCCCGATTTCTTCAGCAACCTCCTTGATCATCATGGGCTTGAGAGCCTCAACGCCGATTTCGAGAAAGTCGGTCTGCCTACGAACAATCGCTTCGCAAGTTTTGAGAATCGTATTCTTGCGCTGTTCGATATTACGCATGAGCTGTAGCGCCGACCGGTAGCGCTCCTTTACGTAGTCTTTTACTTCCTTTTCAGTACCGTCCTGCGACAACAGCTTACGGTAGCCCTGGTTGAGGCGCAGCGTTGGGAGATCTTCTTCGTTCATGACCACCACGAACTCATCGCCTCGCTTTACAAACGCTACATCCGGCTCGATCAGCCGCGCGTCGGAGCGGTTGTAACGCTGTCCTGGTCGGGGATCCAGAGTGCGAATGAAATCGATCGCCTCTTGAACGAGCTCAGGCTGCTTGCCGAGGATCTTGGACATCTCCCGAAGATCGCGCTTCTGCAACATAGGCAAGTGATGATCGACAATGCGTAATGCCAAATCGAGCACTTTGCATCTGAGCTCGTACCGCTGCGTCGCTTCGGCTGCGTTACCTTCAACTTCAGCCGTTAAGGGGGGCTCTCCGGGGCCGCTCTCGGGCGCACCATTTAGTTCGTGGTCTGGTGTGTACTCTTGGGAGGTCATCGATCCCAGAATTGATCTACGCCTACGGTCAAAAGCGAGACGCAATTCCCGGTGCTGCGTCTCGATTTGCACCAGAAGGCACTCTCTTAGATTGCGCGTGCCGACGCCGACCGGATCCAATGACCGAACTAACTTGACTGCCTCAGCGAGGAGGACATGAGTCGAGCCATCATCCAGCGCGGGTGCCGAGTTGTCATCCCCGGTGTACTCACGTAGGAATCCGTTGAGGAGTTCCTCGTCGGTTGCCAACAGATAGCCATCTTCATTTAGATTCCCGATCACATATTCGGCAGCGTCACGCAGTGCCCGGGATACGGCCAAAGAACCGAGTTGCCAGAAAAGATGATCGCTGAGGGTACTTGGCTGGGAAAGGAAATTCTCGAAGGAGGGTTTTTCGCTCAGTTCGAAGCTGTTCGGTGTGCGAAAACCGGGATCAAGGTAATCCTGAAAATAGGAGCCGAAGTCGATTTCGTTAAAGGGATCCTGCTTTTCGCGCTCTGACTGTTCAGCCACCTCCTGCACGCTACGATCACGGTCCGCCTCTCGACCGGCGATGTCGTCGAGCAAGGGCACATTCTCTTCCAGCTCCTCAAGCACCGGATTCTCAACGATTTCCGCGTTGATCATCTCCTTCAGCTCCAGCTTGTTAAGCGCGAGCACGCTGACCATTTGCATCAGGCCAGGCGTCAGAATCTGACGCTGCGCGACTTTCAAGCTAAGCTTTGGCTGTAAAAGAACCATGGTGTTCAGCGGCTCGCCTCTAGTTTACCCTTCGCGAGCAAATGCCGTTGGCAAATGCTGGAATTACCCTCGCCTTGAGGAAGCCGAGTCTACGGCTCCCGGCTCCGCGGTAAATCGAAGGTGCTAATGTAGCGAAAAACCTTCTCCTAAATAGACCCGGCGTACTTCCGGATCCTTCCCAAGCTGCTCCGGCGTACCTGTCCGGAAGATACGCCCTTCATTGATAATGTAAGCACGATCTGTCACCGAGAGAGTTTCGCGGACGTTGTGATCGGTTATCAGCACACCGATTCCACTGGCCTTTAGATCGAAAATGATCTCCTGAAGATCCAGAACGGCGATGGGATCAATCCCGGAAAACGGCTCGTCCAGCAGGATGAAGGACGGCTGGATGCAGAGACAGCGGGCTATCTCGACCCTCCTCCGCTCACCGCCGGACAGGGCATAGCCCCTGGTCTTTCGAATGTGCCCGAGGCTTAGTTGGTCGAGCAGCTTCTCGGTCCGAGCCCGGCGCAGCTCCAAAGAGACCGATTGCGCTTCGAGCACGGCCAGGATATTTTCCTCAACCGTCAACTTGCGAAAAACCGAGGGTTCCTGGGGCAAATAGCTGATCCCATACTGACGTGCCCGCAGGTACATTGGCACCCGGGTGATGTCGACTCCATCTACGAAAACCTGACCGGTGTCCGGGGGGATCAAGCCGACGATCATGTAGAAGCTTGTAGTTTTGCCCGCCCCATTCGGCCCCAGCAACCCGACTACCTCTCCCTGGCAAACTTCGAGGTTCACGCCACGAACAACCTGACGGCCCTTATAGGACTTGCCGATTTCGTCAGTGGAGAGCTTTTGCATTTACCTCGTCGTGCGCGTCTCGGTTACGGCTTTCGACTGACCGCCACTGACCAAGACGCTATCATCGCGATCATTGAAAATCAATGAACTACCGGTAACTGTTCCGCGAACTTGATCGAGAATTCGCGGCATTACGGACGGGGTTCCCGTCAGAACGAATTTGCCGTCTTTCGCGGTGTATACCAACTCTTCCCCAATGCCGCTTCGGCCGGGTTGTTTCAATTGGACATCGCCCTCGGCGCAGATTCGGTCCACCACTTTCTTCTGACCTCCGTTCACGTGGCTGGCGGGACGCTTGCCGCTTCCGGGAACTGGCGCGCCTCCATCGGTGAGGTAGAGATCCACCTCCCGGGCGCGCATCGTACCAGACGGAGCCTGTACATCAACACTGCCGCGAAATTTGGCCAGGTTTTGGTCATTGGAATACAGCAGACTATCGCTGGTCACACGAACGACAGAGGGCGCTCCTTTCTTGTCCTGAATCACACGTTTGCCTGGCGGCGCTGAGTCTAAAGTGGTCAGCACCGCTCTCACTGCTTTGGTCTCAGAGCCGTTGCCGCCGTGTGCCGAAAGTGTGCCCTGAGTGCGAGCGAGTTCAAGGACGGGTGCGGAGATTGAATCGGAACCCTGCCAGAGCCGTGCATCCTCACCAGGCTTTCCGAAGAACAAAGCTGTGTTCTTTTGGTGATCGAAGTGGGCATGGTCGGCGACGACGTGGACCGGGTCAGAGCCGCCGAGGCTTAGCCCAGTCTCCCCTGGTGTCCGATATGTGGCCTTCACATTACCGGTTGCTGAACCGTTGCCGCTCGAGCGTTCGAACTGAATCACCTCCGCACTGAGATCGCCGCTCGGCTCCCGAAGATGCGGGTTCCCAAACAGTCGAATCAGCTGGGTCGCTGCTTCATAGGTCACTCGCTGCGCCGTCGCCGTAGTCTCGACGGGAGCCGCCTTCCCCTGAGCGGGGGTCTGCTGCGTAAGGACAACGTTGCCCTGCTGCTCAGAGGACTCAAGTTGGGCTGCCTGTTGCGGTCCGGCAGTGTTCAGCTTCTCAGTGGCTTTGGTTTTCTCCGCAGGCGCAAAGGTCATCAACAATGTGTCGCCCGTGCTTTTTTGTCTCACTCCGCTCGGGTTGATCATTGTCAGTTTGGTATGTCCTGTCCCGCGAAGACTCGCGATAGCATTCCCACCCCTGAGCGTGACAAAGAGCTGATCACCCTCGACTCCGGTTTCTTCCGGCGGCGTTTTGGCGTAGATGGTGTGGACGTTCAGACGCGCTCCCCCCACCGCCGTGATGTGCTGGGCTAATGGACGGCGATCGGCCGTCGTGCCGAATTCGACGTCAACCTGCGCTGCTTCCATCTCCCGGGTCGTCGACAGAGACTTGTTTGCGCGTTGGCTGCCGACGCGGGAAGGCTGGGGCGTGGTCTTTTCCTCGTCGAAAAGCGAAACGGTGTGGCGCAATTGCGCGTGCCGGATAATCGATTCCGGTCCAAACGATAAGGTGCCCTCGGCGGCCGTTCCGTGCAGACGGCGAAGCGAATCTTGTGCGGAGTACAGCACTTCCCCACTGAGCAAGATTTTCTGGGGTTGACTCTTCTGATCGAGGTCGGCGTGCGCCCTTTGGGACGAGATCTTTTGCACGTCGTTGGTCATCGTGACATGGCCTTGCGAGTCCACGCGGAAAGCAGAGCCGTCTGGCCGGAAACTTACGATCGATTGATCCGCCGAGCTGTGGCTGTCCGCATAATCAGTCGAACTTTGCGTGAGATAGAGCAAGCGACTAGCCCGGTCGAATTGCGCATGGCTGGCACGCACCACCAGGGAACTTCCATTCAGGCTCGACTCGAAATTCACGTCCTGCTGCAGAGTTAGCACCCCGGTACGCGAGTCGAAGCTTGCACCAGTAGCGCTCCCGGCAGCCTCGGCAATGCGGAATTCAAGGTTTTGCGGAGTCACTGCGAAACCAGTCTTCTGGTTAAAGACCAGATCGGCAGTTTTGACATGCACCGTGTTTTTGGTATCGCCCTCTTCTGCTGGAACCGCGGCTCCGGACCCGGGACTTCCCGGCCCCCGCAGATCGATTTGCACTGCTCCATTCGCTCGGACAACGCCATTGACCGGATCATAGTCAAAATCATTCCCGTAGATCCTGTCCGCCTGGGATCCATCGGCTCCATACATAGTGATGCTGACGTCGTGGAGTTCGGTGCGGCCGGCCCCTTTGTATTGGATCGTCTTCGCCGCATGCAGCGTAAAGAGCGTGTGCCCACGTTCGGACTTTGAGAAGGTAAAACCATTTGTGGACTGCTGGACAGAAATCCCCAGCTTCCCGGGAAGGTCGTGTGCGAAGCGCCGCGCCTGCCAGCGCGCATACAGGAAAAAGAGAAGAATGCCAGTCGCCAGGAGCCCGGAAAGCACCAGGATCAAAGAACGTAACCGTTCAATGCTGACCCGCATTGCCCAATCTTCTCATCCGGAAGGGACTGTGCGCACGGTACCGGTGCCCGGACCATCGACGCCGAAGTACAATCCGCTTCGGGTGAACAATTTCCTAGCGAAGTTTGTCTTGCAGAGCCGGGGCGGTCTGCCACGGCCGCGAAGCTCGACGATCTCCCAAGCTCTGACGAGTTCTGCCGGCAAGATTGAGGCCCGACACCGCGAGTATTTCTGCGGTGCCGGTTCGTGGTCGACCTAAAATAGATCCATGGCTGACCAGCTGTATTTGAGCCTTTGGTTTCCAAACTTCCGCTTCGACTCTCTCCCGCGGGCATTGCTTTCGGTGCTCCAGCAGTTCCCAGTCGCGGGCGGATCGCAGCGTGTACATGCCGCCGCAGCCTATCCCATCTCCTGGAATGAGGCGCCTGCCTACCAGCGAATCTACGACCAGGACGAGGTTGAGGCATCGATGCCGGAGACTGCCGTCGCTGAGGCGGCCGCTTCACTCTACGACGATTTCGCCTATGAGTTCGAGATGACATGGGATCTGTGGATCGCGGAGGAAGCAGGTGGTCTTGACCCAATATGGCGGGAAGAGCCGCGCATCGTCCGCGTCACGGGATTCGGGCCGCACTTTGACGAGGGTGCTTATCAGCAGAACGGCCACATCCGGGTCGACTTCGGTATCGACACTCCCTTCATCGAGGATGATGTGGAGCTGGACAGCACAGGCGTGAAGCATGTCGAGCAGAATCTGCAGCGGCTCATCGTTTTTACCCGTGCAGTTGAGCAGAAGTGCGGTATCAGCAGCCGCCTCTTGTGGTCTGAATCGGGAGAAAACCTGGCGCAGAAACTGATCGCCCGTCTGCAGCGAGTGAACTGAATCATCTCCTGGGAGTGTCCGTTGGGGCACCGGGAATCGGCTTCCAGTTCCCCGAAGTGGGTTTCCGCCGAGCACCTCAGCGAAAAAAAAAAACGAATGGCTATCTTTATAGTCCGGTTTGACACCAGCCGGCCCTGCTCCCCTGTACCCTTCTCATTGCTGGAAAGGACATATGGAGGCGAGCAATGGAAGTGACGGTGCTAGGTGGGACGTCCAATAGTCTCAGAAGCTGGTTACGAGACGGAGTGCTGGTTGCCTTGGCATTTGCGATCGGTTGGTGGGCGCACACGGGGCGAACTGTGCATGCGCAGAGTTCGAACGTGTTGTTCCAATTCGAATCTCTCAATCCGAATAGCGCGCTATCTCTCTACTATCCCGACCAACAAACAATCTATATCTACCAGAACGCAGCAGTAGGCAATTCGACGCTTTACTGCGCGTTTCTGTTCAAGCTCGGCGACGCCGGTGGTCCGGTTCACCGCAAACAGTGCAAAGTGCCCGGCTTTCAGCCCTGAGGAATCATGGCTCTGGGACAGGGGCAGACCTGTCGATTAGCTGGCTTGAGAGCCCAATTCCCAGCCGTGACGAACGTCTGCTCCACGGACCCAAAAGATGACGTCTTCCGCCATATTCGTCGCGTGATCGGCGATGCGCTCCAGGCTGCGCGCGATGAACAGTAGATTTACAGCGGGGGAAGCCGCCGTCGAATCCTCGGCGATGCACTGCAGAAGAATGTTCTTGAACCGGCGGTTCATGTCGTCGACAGAATCGTCCATGCTCAGTACGCTAGCCGCTAATTCAGCGTCGCTGGTGGCCAAGGCCTCGAGAGCTGTACGCAGCATCGCGATAGAGAGCTCCGCCATGTGGGGAATGTCCACCGGGAGGGCGCATGGCTGGCCCTGGGCCTGCTCTTCAGCGAGCAGCGCAATCGACATGGCTTGGTCGCCAATCCGCTCCAACTCCGAGTTGATCTTGATGGCAGCGAGGATGAACCTGAGGTCGCCCGCCATCGGCTGCTCCATGGCCAACAGATCAAGCGCCATCTGATCGACCTCCCGCTCCGCAGTGTTGATGGCCACTTCATTGCTGCGCACTTTGGAACAAGCCGCGAGTTCCCCGAGAGATTGCGCGTCCATGGCAAACCGCAAGGTCTGCACTGCCAGACCGGCCATTTCCAGCAGGCGATCACGAAGTCTTTCGAGTTTTTGGTGGAAAGCGATCCTTGTCAGCGTCTTACCTCCCTTCCTGAGGTTTTTAGCTCGGGATGTAGCGGGCGCCACAGTTGAAGCTATAGCCAGGCCGCCAAGTCACCGATGGGGCAAGCTGATCCTGCCTTGGAGAAAAATCTATTCTTTTAACAGAAAATTAATATAGCAGGGAAGATGTAGAGCTGGAGCTTTTTTATCGGTCCGGGTGAATGTCGACAGTTGCTCGAGGCTTGGGGGCGGAAAGGGTTCGCTCATGGCGGGAGCCTCTCGACAATCACTGCCGGGATTCAACTGCTG
>DASYBJ010000119.1:0-17879 GCA_036500845.1 Acidobacteriaceae bacterium | reverse complement strand
CTTCGCCTCTACCGCGGCCGCACCGAGACGCCTTATGTTATCCGCTTTGCCACTCCGAAGCAGGATGCCGAACAATCCATCGCGCTCCTGAACCTCGGTGTACGCGGCGGACAAACCGTCTTTGATGCCGCCGTGCCCGAGGAACGCTACGGCGATCTCCAACTCGCCGTGGCAGCGCAAAACTTCATCGCCACTGTCACTGTTTCCGGGAGCCAGGCACAAACCGCGAGCATCAGCACACAGCTCGGTTCCTACACGATCTTCGATCTCACTCGCCAGAAGCTGGGCCGCAGCACTGTTCTGCACCTGCCGGAATCGGACTTTCGATACTTGCATTTCCGGATCACCGGCCCGCTCCCGCCGGAGAGCGTCACCAGTCTTTCGGTCGAGCGCGTGCCCGCAAGCAAGCCAAAGTATCAGACAGTCGCGCAATCCTCGGCGGTCACGCAAAAGGGCCGGTCTTCGGTCCTCGAATTCACCGTGCCCGCTCCTGTTCCGGTCGACCGGATTGCATTCATCCCGAATGAGGAGCCGGTCAACTTCAGCCGAGATGTGATCATCTCGGTCGCACCGGTCTCCGAAGTCCCGGTAACCGATGCGGCCGAGCCTCCGCAGCCCGTCATCTCTCGGGGAAATCTGTTGCGTGTTCACAGCATGCAGAACGGCCATCGCATCGACGAAGAACGCCTCGAGGTCGACACGCCGGGAGCGGGCTTCGCTACCGCTGCGAAGTGGACGATCACCATCGAGAACGGAGACGACGCGCCGCTGATGCTCAAATCCGTCGCCCTTCAAATGCTCGAACGGAACCTCTGCTTCGAGGCCGCCGGCCAAGCCAACTATGCGCTCTTCTACGGAGATCCTGCACTGACGGCTCCGCGATACGACTATGCCAGGCTGTTCACCCTGCAAGCCGATGCTTCAGAAGCCATAGCGGGGCCGGAACGGCAGAATCCCGAATATCAAGCCCGTCCCGACGAACGGCCCTTCACAGAGAAGCACCCGGCTCTGCTCTGGACGGCACTTATCCTGGTAATTGTGCTGCTGGGAGCGATCGCGCTGCGATCTGCGAAACAGGCCACGCAAACTGGGCACAACGGCCCTCTGAGCTAGCTTGACGATGCGATAGGATACTGGCCATGCTCCGGTCTGCTCCCTGTTTCCTCGCATTCACCTTCGCCACTGGACTCGCCTTGCTTGCGCAGACCCCGGCTAACACCACGGAGGTTGCGACTGTTCTCCATGCCGCCCATTTGCTCGACGTCGGGCGCGGCGAACTGGTCTCACCTGGAGAAGTGCTGGTGCGCGGCAGCCGCATCGTCGAGGCAGGCTCGTCTGTTACCCATCCCTCGGGGGGCGTCGTGATCGACTTGGGTGACACCACGCTCCTGCCTGGGCTCATCGACGCTCACGTCCATCTCTTTCTCCATCCGGGCGCCGAGGATCTGCAGACCGTAGTCGAGTCGGTGCCCGCCCGCACGATCCTGGCTGAACTCGGAGCGCGCGACGACTTGATGGCGGGGTTTACCGCGGAGCGCGATATGGGAACCGAGGGCGCAGGTTCTGCGGATACGGCGGTGCGCGACGCAATCAACAACGGGTTGATTCCTGGCCCGCGGATGCGCATCAGCGGCAATGCTGTGAGCATTCTCGGCGGCCATGAAGATGCCATTCACTTCAATCCTGCCGAGCACATCTCTTCGAACGCCACCTACGCCAATAGCACCGAGGAACTCGTGGCGGTGATCCGGCAACAAATCAAAGAAGGTGCGGATTTCATTAAGATTTATCAAACGGGCGAAGACCGCATCGATGGCGGTAAGTTCTCCACGCCTTATCAATATACAGAGGCACAACTCGAGGCAGCGGTGAAGGAGACAGCCCGGGTAAGCACGCGCGTCGGCGTCCACTGTACGGGTGAGCCGGCCGCACTGTATGCCGTCCAGGCAGGTGTCGCCTCGATTGACCACGCCTACCAGCTCGGCCCGGAGACGATGCGCATCATGCGTGAGAAGCAGATCTACGCGGTGCCGACCTTCACCATTTCGGAATACTTCGCGGCCCACGCGGCTACACCGGCCGAAGGTCAGTTCCAACGTGACCTACTGGCCTTTCATGTCAGTGAATTTCACAAGCAGCTCGCCGCCGGAATCCCCATAGCCGTCGGTTCCGATGTCGGGCCGTTCCCTCATGGGACGCAGGCGCGCGAGCTCGAATTGATGGTCCAGTACGGTATGACTCCAGCCGAGGTGTTGAAGGCGGACTTGCTGAACGGGGCGCGGCTGCTCGGATGGGAACGCGAAATCGGCCAGCTCAAACCTGGATTCTATGCGGATATGATTGCCGTTCCCGGCAACCCGCTTCAGGACATTTCCGTGCTCAAGCGAGTCAGCTTCGTAATGAAGAATGGCGTGGTCTACCGGAAGTGACCACGCGCCGGCTGAACGGTGGCGAGATCCTGAGAGAACTCTCGAATCCTAAGGAATCGCTGGTCATCTGACGATTATCGGGTCGCCCTTTATGAACCAGAACGAAACACCATCCACCAGCAGGATCGTGCTCAACAATCCGATTTGGCACGCTTTATCGACCAAACAACGCGGTCTCGCTGAAGGCAACGATCTCGCGAAACGGTTCCCCACGGACGTGGCGCCTCTCGGAGGCATGAGAGATCAATCGCCCCTTGCTTACAAAGCTCTCGAGGAAATTGTATCGGGCGGAGCGGTCGCGTTGTTTCTTGAGACCGAGCCGACCCCGCCCCGCGATTGGACGATACTCCACGAAGATCGGATCTATCAGATGATTTGCAAGGCACCGGTTGGCGGCCACGAGAACCAGGAATTCAGGCAGCTGACCAGCATCGACATCCCGGAGATGTTGGCTCTGACGAAATTGACGGACCCCGGCCCGTTCCGGACCCGGACCATCGAGCTGGGTACCTATCTGGGAATTCACGATTCCGGATCGCTGGTCGCAATGGCGGGGGAACGGCTCCACCTTACCGGATTCACGGAGGTGAGTGCAGTGTGCACGCATCCCGACTTCAGAGGAAAGGGCTACGGCAATATTCTCGTGTCCGCCGTGATCTCCAACATCATGGAGCGGGGTGAGACGCCAATTCTGCACGTGAAAGTAGGAAACACAGCAGCGATCCGGTTATACAAGAAGCTGGGATTCGAGATCGGCACTCTCCTGCATGTGGCAGTCGTTCAACACAACCCAAGCTCAGTGGCTGTCCCGCCCACCACGGAAAACAGCACGGAAGCCGTCTCAATCTAAGGAAAATCGGGCTTCGACGGAAGTACGTGTCCTAAGACGATAGATATCGGAGTTCGAAGTCATTTTTCAAAGTTCGATCACGCCGCCGGCCATCCTCTTTTAGGGTTGTACAGTGTTAACAGGCCCTAACAGGCTGCCGGTGCGCATTAGAGTAACTGTGTTTCTTCTTGATCGAGACTTCCATGGACTCGGCTCGTCATAACTCATCTGTCTGGACGGCTAGCCGCCAGCATTCGTCGCGAAGACTTGATAATCTGCGCTGGAACCCGCGCTGAGATGCACGGTTGCATTTCGCCCGTCGAGCGAAATCTTCAGTGCGCGTAATCAGGTTCAAAATCTGGCTTCGCCATATTTTTGTCTTGCGCAAGCATTGCGTCCACGGTACGTGCAAGCTCATCGAGCGCGTTGTAGCGAGAAAAATCCTTCCGCAGCCGCTGCGCCTCATTCCGATACTGCTTGTTCGTCAGAATTGCGCGCACCGCGTTTCGGATCTGTTCCGCACTCGCATACCGGGTCTTGAGATTGATGCCAGCTCCAGTCCAGCCAACGCGCGCCGCGATCACGTCCTTTTCTTCGGTTTCCCCGGCGACCACGATGGGCACACCCAGACTAAATGCATGATTCACCGCCCCGTATCCGCCATTTGTAACGAACACATCGACTTTGGGCAAGAGTCTGTCAAAGGGGACGAAAGGCGCAACTCTTGCATTTTTGGGAACAAGAAGTGTTTGCGTATCGCTTCGTCCCGCCGCTACAATCACCGTGACGTTCTCGTCCGCCAGACCGAGCAAGGCAGGTTGAATCACTTCGTTGAAGTCATGATTCGCGAGGGTGCCTTGGGTCACCAGCACGACGGGTCTGGAGCCATCGAGTTCATTCCACCAGTCAGGCGCGTCGAACTCGACCGATCGAGCCGGCAAAATGGGGCCGATAAAGCGAATCGTGTCAGGCATGTCGCTCCGAGGAAATTCAAACGCCTCTGCGGTGAATTGTAGAAAGGTGTCAGACAGGAGATACATAGAGTCTGTAAAGAAGTGCGGCATGGGCGGTATACCGTAGGGGCGCATGATCGAGTCTATGGCGTCACAAACGGGCTGAAACGTTGTTTGAATCCTTTGCTTTTCTTCCAAAATCTGCTGTCGCCCCTCCGGAGTATTTGCCGGAGGCAAAAGGAGCCAGCAATCGCGACTGCTTAGCATCATCGGGTTGACTCCGCAACCGATGACAGGTGGCCGCTCCCGCCGCGGACCGAATAGCATCGGGTACGAGCCAAGGAACATGGTGTCTAAGAGGACGAGGTCTGTCGGCGTCTGCCGAAGAATCTGTTGAATGCCTTGGTGTTGATCGGGTATGGGTTCGACAAAACGAGTTTTCAGCAGATCGATTTTCTGATCCGAATCAGATAAATCCTTGCTAGCCTGCAAATCATCGGTATGGCGGTAATCGTAGTTGGCCTTTCCCGTCATCGCGACAAAGCGAATGCCTATAGACTCCACTTTGCTCCGGAAGTTCTCCGAAGTATTGAATGTAACGTTATGGCCAACGCCCTTAAGGTGTTGAGCAGCAGCCAGCATCGGCCCGACGTGTCCAGGGTTAGGCACCGAGCAAACAAGAATATGGCTCAATGGAATCTCCAAATATGAAATTTCAAGAGCGCGCTCACGCTGCGCAACTGAAAGAGAAACACCGGACGGTGGTGCTTTATTCCCAATTTCTGGAAGAAGCGATCGCCTGAAAAGTCGCGTTTTCGGTAGGCGATTTTTAATCGCTGTAAACACGGCTTCGCAGGAACTGAGCCCATCGAATAGAACTAGGCCAAATTGCCGTAAATGGGCTCGGAAGAGAACATCGTTCCGATACAGCCACAGATCGGCTCACGCGAACCCTAAGATCCAGGCGGCCAAACCAACATAGCGGGCGACAGTGCAGTTGGTTGCGCGGTCAGTATTCGTGTAAGGATGTGAATGGTCTCTTGGGAAAATACATCGGGGCACGGAGCACCCCGCTGAGTCGTTCCGTCTGCGACTCGAGGACCAGCCGACAATCCAGACAGTTGGATTTATGAACACAACGACAGCACATTCCTGATACGCTGCGTCGACGTCCTACTCGTCTCGCAGCGTCTGTGCAGGATCGATACCTGCAATGCGCAGCGTTGGTATAATGGTGGCAATCAAAGTTACGGATACAAGCGTTACGATAACTGTCAGAATCGTGCGGGTATCATAGATACCCACTCCATAAAGCACACTATGCATTGCTCGCAACGCTCCTAAGCATAAAACTAAGCCGGCGATAAGTCCGAGCGCCGAGGCTCGAACTCCCGGTGCTCCGACATGGATCATGGCTTGACGAAGAGTGGAACCCAGAGCGATGCGAATTCCAATTTCTCGTGTTCTCTGCGCCACGATATTTGCTACGAGGGCGAAGATTCCGACAGCACTCAGCAGTAGAGCCAGACCTGCCATCGCGCTCAGGAGCGCCACTTCAATACGCTGTGTTGCCAGAGTCTTCGCCAGTAGGTCGCGCATGCTAAAGAAACCCGAGAACGGCAGGTTAGGATCGACACCCGCCAGCGCGCGTTGCATTTGGGCGGTCAGTCCTTCCACCGGTTCAGATGTACGCACGATCCAGCTAGGCTGGAACCATAGGTGAACAAACGAGAGCTGCCTGCTTTCTATTTGCTTGGCGGGAACATACATTGTCTCCTCGCCTGTGAGAGGAGCAACAGGATCGACGCCCGGCGCCATGGCCACAGCCTCCACCACGCCCACAATCCTCGTGTCTTTATTCAGGTAGCGGCCGACCGGGTTCGCGCCATGGAAGACCTTGCGCACGAACGTCTGGTTGACGATGGCCACGTGCTGCGTGTCAGGGCCGTCTGCTTCTGTAAACGAGCGCCCGGCCAGGACCGGAATCTGCAGAGCGGCAAAATAATCAGGTGTGACGTATACCTCATCCGCTGTAGCCTTTTGTCCAGATTCTTTTCCGTCGCTTACGGCTATGCCTCCCATGATCAGCGATCGCTCATACGGCAGGCTCAACCCGACAGCGGCCTGTTTCACGCCGGGAATCCGCCGCATGGCCGAGGTGCTTTCATCGAGCAACCTTTGGAAAACTGCCGCGTCGTGGTAACGCGCATCGTCCAACGATAGCCTCGCCGTCATCACTCCAGTCGGATTGAATCCGGCCGGCAAAGTCTGAAGGTGGATGAGAGTACGAATGAGCAAGCCGGAAGCAGCCAGCAACACTACTGTCAGGGCAATCTCGCCGGCAATCAATGCCTGCCTCAAACGTAGACGGTCGTGGCCGGTTGCGGCACGACTTGCCATAGCGAAGCGCAGATCGAAGCTCCGTGTAGCAACGGCGGGAAGCATGCCGAAAAGTACGCTGGTCAGGAGCGAGATGAAAAATGTAAACGCCAATACGCGCCTATCTAGGGGTACGTTGGCCACAGGCAGAAAATGCTCAGGAAGCATCAGGAGCAATCCTCGTAAAGCGAGAAAACCCACCGCTATGCCAGCCGTTCCGCCCATGAACGCCAGCAAGAGGTTCTCAATCCAGAGCTGCCTTTGAATTTGCCAGCCCGAGGCGCCGAGCGCCAGACGTGTTGCAACTTCGGGCGTACGCCGAAGCATGCGGACCAACGTGAGACCGGCGAGATTCGCGCAGGCGATTAGCAGGATGAATCCCGCCGACAGCATTAGCGCTAAAACCTGAGGACGCAGCGTAGCGGTTTGTCCCTTTTGAAGCGCCACTGAATAGTAGGTGACTTGCGCGCCGGGGTTGTTCTCCAGTTCATACCGGTGAGTGCGGACGGACCAGGCGCGGTTGATTTGGGCGTCCGCTTCCTGCCATGTAGCCCCATCCCGCAGCCGCGTGATGGCCTCGAAATTCGTTCCCACTCCTTCACCATCGCGGCTTGGCTGAAGGGCCGTATACAGGTCAGCGTTCAAGGGAGTCGCTGCGCCCTCAGGGAGTACCCCGATGACTGTGTACTGCTCCCCTTTCAACAGAATGGTCTGGCCCAGAATATTGGGATTCGAGCCGAAAGTACTCCGCCACAAACCGAAGCTCAGGATGGCTGTCTTTTGTCCATGCGGACGATCCTCTGCATCCGAAAAATTACGCCCGATGATGGGTCGGATTGCCAGCACGTCGAGGTAGTGCGCCGAGATGCGCCCCGCGTGAAGATACTGCACTTGTGCTTCCGCTTGCAGATTGACGCCTGAACTTCGTATGCCTGAGACAGCCGGCATCAGGGAGGGGACGTTGTCGCGCAGTAGCTCCCATTGCTCACCGTTGATGTGATGCCGCTCATCGGATGCCACCGGGCCAGTGATCCGCGTGTAGATCGTGCCGATCCGTTCGGGATGCGAATATGGCAGGCTCTTCAGTATCAGAGCATTCACGACGGAAAAAATCGCGGTGTTGGCGCCGATGGAAAGCCCCAGAGTAAGGATCACCGTCACGGTGAAACCTGGATTGCGCCGAAACTGGCGCAATCCGTAGCGTGCATCTTGCCAAAGACGCTCCACGCCGGAGCCGGCGCGGTGTTCGCGAACTGCCTGCTTTACCTGCTCGATGCCGCCGAACTCCGCCAGCGCAGTACGGCGGGCCTCGGACGTAGATATTCCGGCAGCGATCTTTTCCTCGGTCATCATATCCACGTATGCGCGAACCTCATCTTCAAGATGAGATTCGACCTGCTGTTTTCTGAAGAGATTTCGCAGGGTGCTGTTGATGCGGGACCAGAGTTCCATCGTTCACCCTTAAGTTGCCTTCAAAGCCTTTGTCATCGCGAGGACCACTCTTGTCCATTGCTCTGTTTCGACTTCAAGCTGGCCTTTCCCTGCTTTCGTGAGCCTGTAGAATTTGGCGCGACGGTTATTCTCCGATTCACCCCAAAAGGAGCTCAGCCAACCCGCTTCCTCCATGCGGTGAAGTGCGGGAAATAACGAACCAGGCTTGACGAGGAATGTCCCTTGCGTAATTTGCTCGATGCGCCGCGAAATGCCCAAACCGTGATGTTCTCCCGCGCCAAGCGTCTTGAGAATAAGCAGATCGAGCGTACCTTGGAGGAGATTTGTTTGCTTTGAACTCATTTGATTCTTATCTATCGAATGGCTATATGAGTGTGAAACTTCTTTCTATAGATTGTCAATATGAGAATCGATAAAGGACGTGGATTGACCTGGTTAGGTTTGGCCTGACAGGCCGCAGACATTGCTCTTGCGCATCTCCAGCTGCCATTCTGGTCGAGTTAACGGGCACACAGGAAGTGATCCAGTCGGGGAGGTGGAACGGGCCTGGTGGGGCACAGAGCCCGGAACAGCTGGAGGCCGGTTCAAGGAACCTGCGGCCAAGTTAACGAAACTTTCCCGCGCTCTCGTGGCCTTGCCTAATGTTTCGTACCAGTGGGAGTGTCAGTGTAGCGCGACGTCCGAACTCGCGAGGCGCTGCATTGGGCCAGGCAGCAGCACAGACTCAGCCTGCTAACGGAGCCATGCGTCAGTTTCATGCTCATATGAGCGAAATATTCATTTCCACCTTATAGCCAATTGGGTTATCCTTCCGCTGCTCTAAATCGTAGGCCCTGGGTCCCTTCCCAAGTATCTCGGCCATCCATTTCATACCAGTAACAGTGACTTTTCGTCGTTCGGGCCTTTCGTTGCGTACCAAAACAACCCTGCACTGAAAGGAACACCATGAAACGAAGGGATTTTCTCAAATCTTCGGCTGCGCTTAGCGGCGCCAGCTTGATGAGCGGTCTTGGCTTCAAGAAATTGTTGGCTCAAAACACCGCTGCAGGCGGGAGCAGACCGAACATCTTGTTAATCCTGGTTGACGAACTCCGTTACCCGACCGTTTTTCCGCAGAACATCCAGGACGCGACGGGTTTCTTCAAGGAATTCATGCCCCATTTATACAAGCGGCTGTGGACAAAAGGAGTGAAATTCGACAACCACCATACTGCCGCAAATGCGTGTACACCTTCCCGCGGCGTGATGATCAGCGGCCTATATTCCCAGCAGAGCTGGCTCCTTACCACGATCGTTGCACCGCCGAATCCAAGCCCGATTCTGCTGCGGCAGCCTGTACTGAACACTCACTACCCGACCTATGGCAAACTGCTGCGCAAGTTGGGTTACCAGACTCCATACCGCGGCAAGTGGCATGTCTCCATTCCCCAGCAAAACGCAGGCGGACTGGAAGCGTATGGCTTCGACTACGCTACTTATCCGGATCCGACGGGCGCGAACCTTCAGGGAACCTATGGGGACGAGACACGCGGCTACCACAATGATGAGTATATTGCCACGCAGGCGGTCGATGTCCTCTCGAGCTTGACGCCCGGGGATCAGCCGTTCTGCCTTACTGTCAGCTTCGTCAATCCTCACGACCGGGAGTTCTTTCCGTTCGGGACGGAGTTCGGAAGATTCAACGATCTGTTTGCGGACACATCAAAGACGAATCCGAATAACTTGTCTCCGCAACCAACGTATCCGGGTACCGGCCCGAATGTACCTTACAGCGAGGATAAACTCAAGGATCCGCCGGAATTCGGATATCCTGACCTTCCCCCAAATTGGGAAAACACCGACGATTGGAAAGACCAGCACAAGCCTTCCACACAGACATTTATCAAAGCATTCCAGAACCTGTTCTGGGGAGGCGCCTCCGAAGATCCGCAACAGGACGACTTCACAATCCTGCAATATCCGGCGCCGGATCTTAACAATCCGACACTCGGGATCCCCTATGGGCCGTTCAGCTACTGGCGCCGTGGACTGGATAGCTACACCCAGATTATTAAGAAAGTCGATAAACAGATAGGGAAGGTGCTGGATGCGTTGGAGGACTTGCCGCCGAGCATCGTCGAGAATACAGTAATTGTCTTTTGTTCCGATCACGGAGAATATTCCGGCGCTCACGGATTGCTCCAGGGCAAGATGGGGACAGTCTACGAGGAGGCCTGGCATATTCCCCTGATCGTCGTCGATCCAAGCGGCCGCTTCACGGGAGACCTCGACGATATTCGCGGTGGCCTGACTTCATCGGTCGATTTGCTCCCCATGCTCGTCAGTCTGGGAGACCTGGGAAGCACAGGCTGGATGTCACGCGAGCTCTCTAAGATTTACGGCCAGCGCCATGACATGATTTCGATGTTGAAGTCCAAAGATGCGCCGGGACGTCCTTACGTGCTGCTCGCCACCGATGAGATCGCACCGAACGTCTATAACTTCAATAGCGCACCGACGCATGTGTTGGGCTTCCGAACAGATGAATACAAATTTGGCATCTCCGCGCCGTGGTTTCCCACAACCAGCGACATCGTCATGGACCGAGGAGAGTTGGAGTTCTACGACTATTCAACGACAGGGGGGCAGATGGAACTCATCAATACGCTTGACGATCCTCGGGCGCAACAAACTTTGGCTGCGCTCCTGAACAACATCATCCCCAACGAACTGCAACAGCCGCTGCCGCCCAGGTTGCGATTGCAGCAGCTCGGGTCCAAAGCCGCCCATCTGATCTATCGGGCGATTCTTGAAAACATTGATCCGCAAACTTTGAACGCCAACGGAGGAATCCGGGGACTTCTCGGGTATGGCGGAGAATTCTGAGGGCCACTGCCCAATGGAGTCAGGGAGGGTCGGTCCGCCGATCCTCCACTGATTAACCGAGAACGACATCCCGGGTGGGACTCTTACCTGTTGACCAGCGCCTTTCACGGCGCACTGAGAGACCCAGGGTAAATCTGCGAGGAAACGGCATCCCGACGGATCCGGCGACACGGAATCTAGCTTTTAGGCAGAAGCTCGATCTGCCCAAAGACTTCGTCGCAGCTGCGGAGATCCTCTACGACAAAATGGGCGCCGGCGTTCCGCAGCACTCCTTCTGCCTCTTGGACGCGCCTGCTCTTCTCCGCTTCCGGTAACAGTTCCCAATCCGCGGCATCTAGGCCGATCAGGTTTCCAGTGCGGGTAAGGCCGATCGTCCACATCCCGGCATTCAGTCCCTCCTCGATATCGCTGACCGTGTCGCCGATCTTAACGCAACAAGAGGGCGGATAAACGTCCAGAAGCTGCGCGTTCCGCATGAGCATCCATGGTGCGGGACGCCCCGCATCCACTTCGTCCGGACAAACCGAAATGTCCGGTCGATACCCATTCTCAGCTGCCAGCGCAAGGACCGGAGCCAGCATCTCTCTCGTGTATCCCGTCGTCGTGCCGATCCGGAGGCCGCGCTGCTTCCATCCTGATACGGTTTCCTTCACGCCGGAGATGAGTTGCGAGTGCTGTGTGATGATTTTGATCTGCAATGGGCCGAATTCTTCGAAGAGGATTCGGACATCTGTCGCCGTGGGTTCGCGGCCATGGACCTCAGCCCACTCCGAGCGAATGTTTGGGAGCGAAAGAATTCCCGCGATGTGAACTCGCTTGAGCAGGCCCATATCGCGGCGCGCATCTTGACTGGCAAGAGTGATCCCATGCTGGGCAAAGAGCGTCTGGAGAGCGAGAACAGGGGCAATCGATCCATGATCGACGGTGGTTCCGGCCCAATCCAACATGACAGCGAGAAGTGTGCGGCGCTTATTCATTGGCAGTACTCCGCTGCTTGCCAGAGTTCAAAAGTTTCTGTGGCGACTCCGAAGCTCAATGTCATCCCTGCTCCGCCGAGACCAGTGACCACTTCGACGCTCTCCTCCGGCTTGAAACGTATATAAGGCTTCTCCAGGTGTTTTGCGTAAACGCCGTACCAGCGCTCCGCAATGGAAAAATCGGGAACCGCGATAAAGCTCGCAAGATGACGAAGAATGAGTGTGTCGATCTCTTCACGATTGAAAGGGGAAGGGAGCAACCCGTAGTCGTGCGAGTCGCCAAGCGTTAGTTCGCCAGACGAGGTTTGAGAGACCATCGTATGAATCCCGAACCGGTCGTACTCCGGCATCTCGTCTGCAATACGCTTGCGCAGGTTAGGGAGCGAAGGGCAGATGCGGAAAGAAGGATAGAAGCGAAAAGTAAGTCCGCCGGCAAGTGCCGGTCCCAGTTCCCAACCATCCGGCTGCACGCTTGTCCGTAACATCTGTAGTCTGCAGCGGGTCAGACCGCTCCGCGCGAAGAAGTCGGGATACAAAGCCTCGAAGTCAGAGCCGTTGCACACAATTACGGCATCTGCCCGCCATGCGCCTCTCGGCGTCTGAACCTGATTCTGCTCAATAGCGAAGACCGGACAGCCGCACTCAATCCGCACCCCATAGCGCTCACGCAGAAATTCAGGAAGCTGGCGGAGGACCTGCCGGGGATCAACGGTGGTTTCGGTTTCGCTCCAGAGCGCTCCGAGCACGGCATCCGGATTCAACGCAGTTGAGCGAGTGAGTGCCGCCTTCCGGTCAAGCCATACGCACTGATAACCATGCGCGGGGCCAAGGGCCGCAAATTCCTGCCCGACCTGCGCCTCGTCGTCGCGGCAGGCAATGTGGAGAGAGCCCACGTTCCTGAGTGGGAGTTTCGCTGCCTGAAGTACTTCAAGCCATAGTTCGCGGCTCTTGATCGCCAGGTCGAACATTGGGCCGGCAGTCTGCCCGATGGGCCAGAGCATGCCGAAGTTGGCGACGGAAGCTCCGCTGGCAGCGAGATTTCGCTCAAAGACGACGACCTTCTTACCGGACCTCGCTGCGATGTACGCATGTGCGAGACCGATAATCCCCGCGCCAACGATGGCGACGTCTGCACTTTGTGAACTCATAGCCGCAGCCTATAACGGCAAATCGGCGGGCTCAAGCACTGAACGGTTAGTTGGTGACGTATGGTGCGTTTGGAGATGGGCTCCAAACGCGCAAATAGCTCCCGCAACGAGGGCAAAAAATACAAAGAGATCGAAGAGCCTGGTCCATCCCAGTCGCGACACGTAAACCGTGACGAGAAGGGGCGAGAGCGCCTGGCCGATCGAGCCGACTCCATTGACAAAGCCGGTGGCGCGACCGTGCAACTCCTTAGGGACAGCATCGAGGACAGCTATGCCGGACATCAGAATGTCTGCGCCATAGATAAGTATGCCCATGAGAGAGATGGAGAGGATCATGCCCAACGATCCGGCGCTTGCGAGCAGCGGATGCAGGAGGCAGATGAACGCAAGTGCGAACAGTATGCTGGCGCCGAGCGCCATGCGCCGTTGACCAAACCAGCGCTGCGCAGCATAGCCGATGGCCAGGGGACCGAGAAAGCCGGAAAGTTCGAAGTAGGAAGCAGTATGCGCTGCCGCGTGAGTGCCATAGCCCAGATTCGAGATGAGGTAATTGGGCAGCCAAAAGAGCAGGGTATAGCGGGTCATCTTTAAAAAAAAGTACATGGCGGAGGTGACCCGGATAGTGTTATTCCTCAGGATGCGGCTCCAAGGCTTCGTGCATCCCTGCGGTTGGACCGATTCGGGCACCGTGTCGTTGATCGGTGGAGATTGGGGTAGGCCCGCGGTCTCCTTGTAAAAGAAGATCGTAGTGCACAACAGCACGGCTGAGGAGACGAGATACGCCGGGTGGAAACCTGTCTGGGCAGTGATCCCTGTATGAGCGACGAGCCATGCGGTTAGGGACGTGGCGAGCAATCCTCCAAGGATGTAGCTGGTGCTCCACCAGCCAAGCACGCGGTCCCGTTCGCTCCGGCCGAACCACTCTCCTATCAATTTGAGCAGCGCAGGCCAGCCGAACCCCTGACCGAGGCCGTTGCCGAGTTGGAGAAGCAGGCCAATCGTGGCATGGGAGCACCAGGCCAGCAACATTGTGCATGAGATGGAGATGCATGCTCCCGCCAACGCAGTGCGCCGGGCCCCGAAACGATCAGCTAGTATGCCGCCAGTTAGCTGACCAACAGCATATGAGGCGCCGAAGCAAGCTAAGCTGACGGCGAGGGGTGAGATGGCGGTTGTGCCTAGGTCCTTGCGGCACGCGTAATAGCCGCAATAGAGGGTCCATGCGCTAAGAAAGACACGGCCGCGCCAAGCTGCTTGGCTCGCCACCCTGTCGCTCATTTTGCTGACGCTCTTGTTGTGTGAGGAACTGGGGGGAATTCGTGAAAGATCATTGCCTCAGAGTGTGGCGACATCGGAAAAACAAGCTGCGTGACAGTACCATCCTGGAGGCCGTCGGCTAGGCCTTCGGGGAAGGTATCTCGCTCGCACAATATCCTGACGAGCGATCGGATAGCTTCGTCATCGGTCCCCTCAATACGAATTGAGCGTGGAGTGCCATTGGCAATCGTGAGCAACGCGGCGCGGCCGGCGACGGATCGATTTGGGGAACTGCTGTCCAGGATCTGTCTGCCTTGGGACGTGGCCTCGATGATGAGGCGATTTTCGCCGGCCGGAACAGGCGCATTCGCCGCAGCCGGGCCGGTTCTGAGCTCATCTCCTTCCCCGGGGGATGCGCCAATTGAAACAACGACGGAACTAGGCGAGCCAGAAAGGGCGATCGTATCGGTTAAGGTGAAGTTGGCGTGGAATTGGCCCGCTAGATTGAGCAGTGGGGCCGCTGCCTTCAACTCTTCCATGGCAACGAGCTCCTGCCCTTGGCCTGCCGGAGAACGCGGCAGGTAGAGCATGGCGGAATGATCTTGAAAAACGCTCTGCCAGAAGGTGGTAAACGGATGTTCCTGTGCGATCTGCCACCGCAGACAGATGGCGCATAGAAAGAGCGCAATCAGGGTCGGTGCCGCCAGCCGTTGCAACGAAAGAGGCGGCAGAGGCTCGTGCTCTCGCGGATCGTTCGGCTCTTCTGCGATCGGCGCTTCCTTGGGAGGGGCAACAACACTGCGGAAGAATCGGGGAACATAAGAGCCGGCGGGCAATTCAAAGACAAAATTTAGTTTGCTGGGTTCAGCGGCATAGTATGCGTTGAGCCGTTTGCGCACATCGTTGGCTCGAACGCGAACCCCCGCGTCCGAACCGGTGTCGTAACTCGCGTCGCGCCCCAACAAGGCCATCCCGATGAGGCGCTCCTTGAGGTCATCCGTTTCGCCGGCGAGCGTGTGGTAAACGATGTGTCGTAGGAATTCGCAGCTCTTGGGACTTGTTCGCAGGGGCCGGCTCTTGCATACCGTTTCGAGTGCTTCACGCAGTTCAGACGCGTACCGGTGAAGCTCTGAGGGTTCGATTTCTGCCTTGTCCTGCATCTGCATCTGGTAGGTAAGATTGGATTCTCTGAGGATAGCCACTGCAGGTTAAAGCCCTATAAAGAGGTCTCCCTTCGCTCTCATCCGTCGTTCACATTCGTGGGGTTTTCATGCGGGCTTCTCCTTCCTTGCGCTAAAACTGCCCATTTAACAGGTAAGACGCATCGGCTTAACCTGCCGAACGTTTCGCCGTTTGCGCGTTGATGGGACTCTCAACTGGGCGGTGCAGCCGGAAACATTTCGAACGGTGCGAAGCCCGAGGAACAGATGCGCATCCCTGGCAAGTCAGAAAAAACAGAAGAAGACGAACTGAGATGCAGCAGCATCGGTGCAGTCGGCAACACCGGGCAGCGGTCACCGTGGCTCTTAACAGAGGCGACATACGCCAAGTCGTGCGCAGAAATTTTTGATGTGCGGGGTTCCCGGGATCGCATGAGCTTTTGCATCAGGCACGTTGTACAACGCGGCAAAGCAGAGATGGAGCCTTGATGGATCTCACCGCCTGCCGGCGGCGGATCTTCGCGATCACGTGGCTCACCTACGCTGGCTTCTATCTCTGTCGCAAGAACCTTAGCATCGCTTTGCCGATACTTCATGGTGTCTCCGGTATCGGCAACATCGAGCTGGCAAACATCGTCTTCGGCTACAGCTTGCTGTATGCCGTGGGCCAGATCGGCTTCGGTTTTCTCTCTGATCGCATTGGACCAAAGCGCGTCGTTGGCATAGGTCTTCTGCTGGTAGTTGGCAGCAATCTGTTGCTCGGAGTGCGCGCTTCTGTGCTCTGGCTCATGATCTTTTCCTGCCTCAACGGAGCAGGCCAATCAACTGGTTGGTCCGGCTTAGTGAAGACCATGGCCAGTTGGTTCAGCGCGCGAAGCCGCGGTGTGTTGATGGCGTGGTGGGGAACAAACTACATCTTCGGGGGCTTTCTGGCGTCTGCCTTTGCTACGTGGGCAGTTGCCCAGCGATTCCTTCTTCCCCAACTCGGTTGGCGGCGGGGCTTTGTATTTCCCGCGCTCCTGCTGCTGCTCATCACTGTCATCTTCTTTCTTGGTGTCAAAGACACGCCCGAGGAAGCAGGCTTTATGCGTGAGACACAGGATGATCTCATTCCAGTCGGGCGCGCCCGTTCCAGTTGGAGCGATCTGGGCACGCTTCTTCGCACGCCGGCGCTGTGGATGATTGCGGTTTCCTATTTCTTTCTGGAATTCTGCAGATATGCGCTGATGTTCTGGCTGCCGTTCTACATGGTTCACCGCCTGAAATACAGCTTGCAGTCAGCAGGATATGTCTCATCCCTCTACGACCTGCTCGGTATCGCAGGAGCCATCGTGGCAGGCTACGTCTCAGACCATTTCACCCAGTCGCGACGCGCACCGGTGTCAGCGGCGATGCTCTGTGGACTGGGCTGCGTCCTGCTCACTCAGTCGGCGCTTGCAAACCGCGGATTGGTAGGCACCTCGTTGGCTATATCGCTGGCCGGTATCCTCTCTTATGGTCCGGACACTCTGCTCTCAGGAGCAGGGGCTCAGGATGTCGGCAGAGCAAGAGCTGCAGCGACTGCATCGGGGCTGATCGATGGGATCGGGCACCTTGGCGCGCTTCTCTCGCCCTATCTGGTCGTATATGTGAGCGGACACTATGGGTGGGACCGCCTTTTCCTGCTGCTTTCCGGGGCCGCATTTCTCGCTGCTGCTGTCCTCTTGCCCATTTGGGACCTCAAACCGGTGGATGAGCAAGGAGTTCAACTTCACGACGCGAATCGCGTAGCAGACTCTTTGACCCTCCGGTAATGACGAATCTTCATGCGCGCGCAAGCTGGGGAGCGTTGTGGGAGTTCCGGCTCACCGGCGGTGCAAATTCATTCTCTGCCCAAACGGCACGTAGCTCTTCTCGAAAGGGCAGGCTGCAAGTGTCGCAATCACAGTGCAACGGCAAAAGACGGGCTACACAGGCTGCGGAAAAACGCGCCGAAGCAACAAGCGAGGCGCAAGAAGACGTATTACCCGAATCGGAGCACCCAAGGAATAGATGGTTCGTTCGCCGCAGACCAGTTTTTCAGCAGCCTGTACAGTCCCCAAGAGAGCGATGGCCACGTTCATTACCGTTAAGGCTGGTATCCGGAAGTCAACTTCATGTCACCTTCATCTTTCAACGTTTTTGATTTGCTACTTTCGTCGTGGTCTGGAACTGAAGACAGACGCCAACTGAGAGTGCGGCTAGTTTTCTAGTCGAGTACCTCGAGAAAACCACACATGCGCAGAATCGTTGCTCTTTTTCTCATACTTGTTTCCGCTGCAGCCCGCGGGGCTGATCTGATCGTGATAAACGCCAACGTAATGACAGTGGATGCATCCCACCCGTCCGGTCAGGCCTTCGCGGTCGAACATGGGAGATTCACGGCTGTTGGCAGCAATGCCGAAATCCTCA
>DASYBJ010000118.1:0-25151 GCA_036500845.1 Acidobacteriaceae bacterium | reverse complement strand
CAACACTATCGCAGCCGCGGATATCGCGAGCGGGCGGCTAAGAGTACGAACGTGCACTTTCACAAATCCTCCTCCGTTGAACGGCAAATCCAATTTCCCAAACGCGGGCTTCTACAACCCGCGACCATAGATTCTCCATAATTCCATCGCGCTCGTTTCAGGGCTCAGTTTTGAGTTGCGAGCTGAGCGCAACACACTCTCAGACTTTCCCGAATCGACTCACTGCTCTTCCGGATCCTCAATCCACCATCATCTTCGCCTTCTCTCCGACTTGGCGAAGGTGCCAAGATGAATGGGCATCCCTTCTCTAAAAGTCTACAGGCCATTCCGCATACGGGTCGACCGGTGCGCAATTGCCTTACAAATAACGTTTGAAAGTGACGGTTTGGATAGAAATCGCTCTCTTCTTTACCAGAGAGAGATGTCCGGGTCAGGATCCTGCGCGCTAAGAGACTCGGTCTATGTCTCGGATCCTGATGGCGCGATCATCGCATTTGTTTCCACGCGCGGCGCCAAATCCAAAAGGGGACTGTGAGCCGTCCCCAAGGGGGATCTGTCACGTTAGGCATTGGCCGCTTTCATGAGCTGGGCCAACTTATGAATCTCCCCCGCATCTGCGTCTCCGATCACCGCAAATTGCAACCCTTGAGCACTCCAGGTTTCTACGTTGAAGAAGTTTCGTCGTCCGTGGATGTCTCCGGCAGGAATGATTCTCGGACTATCAGTGCCTTGTCGAAAGATCAGGACGGATAGTTTGTGTTGCCTCACAGAGAAAATAAGCTGAGCGCCTGGTTGCTGATGCAGATAGACCAGCCTGCCGCCTATAAGGGAAAACTCCGTGCCTTTAGACTCGGGGATGTTGAAGCTGAAGGGGATTCTTCCTTGGAACCAGGGCTTAACCGTGTGCCGATCGGTAGAGACAACATCGACAGGATTCACGCTGGAAAGGGCGATCACATGCAAATCAGCCATTTCGCCGAGAGAATCTACACGACGGAACTGCTCCAGCGGCCCAACAAAGTAGAGCAGGAGGAGTGCCGCTGCCAATGCCGGCGCGAGTGCCCAAGTGAGGCGTAACTGCCACCAACGTGGCTTCGAAGATCGTGAAATCTGTTGTTGCACACTCTTGCGAAATTCGGTGCTGGGAGCGAAGTAGCCACGTGCAGGGCGCAGACTTCGCTTGAGACTGACCAATTCTGAAATAGCCGCAGCACAACGTGGGCATGCGCCGATATGCTGTTGAAGCTCCATGGCAACTGCCTGGGCGAGTTCGCCGTCCAGATATTGTGCAAGCAGCTTTACATCCCGGTCACACTGCACTGCGAGAACCTCTTTCCGCCTCTGCCCTCATTGCTTGGGTCAATAGACCTCTTGCTCGCGAGATCCGCGACATCACGGTTCCTATCGGCACAGAGAGCACCTCGGCAATCTCGCGGTAGGACATCTCTTCGATTTCACAAAGCAGGATAACCTCGCGGTACGGCAAAGGAAGGTTCGCCAACGCGTTCAGAATAGTTTCTTGATTTTCTTTGCGCATCAGAATGGATTCAGGCGTGACCACGTCAGCGATTACCCGCTCGTCTTCTGCACCTTCGTCCTCCAACGACTGGGTGTTTCGTGCCATCAGCCCACTGCGGGAAGTTAAGAACGTATTTCGCAAAATACGATACATCCACGCTCGAAGATTTGTGCCCTCCTGAAACGAGCTAAAGCCTCTCAGTGCTTTGACGTAGGTTTCCTGCACCAAGTCTTCGGCATCCGAGCGGTTACCGGTCAACCAGTGAGCGGAGTTATAAAGTTGGTCGAACAGGGGCATCGCCATCTGTTCGAAGAACTGCGAATCCATCCATCTCCTTCGTGCAGGGACAGCCGAGATCATGGTACTCAGTTCTCCCGAAGATGCTTTCCAAAAAATCTCTACTCGCTCGTCCGTGTTCGCCAAACGAAACGACATATCATTGTCCGCAACGAGCCAACCGGGGTAGGTGAGCCACTCGCGCCAGGTGGGACTTCAACCCCCCATGCAACGTGTGAGCCTTGCAGAGCCGTCGATTGCAATTTGCTGCAGCCTGGAAGGCAAACGAATCGATTTGCCCTTTGGACAAAAGTACGGTCATGCTGTTTCTTTCTGTCCGGGGTATACCGAACCATCGTCACCTCGGGATCCCGCGGCTTTCTTGAGGTAAGTCCGGCGATCGTTGGTTTGGCGCTTCCAGTTTCGGCTACTCTCGTTCTCAGATCGCTCCTTTTTCGCTTCGCGCCTTGTCGCGTTACCGATGAAAACTGAGCGACTCGTACTTTATTCCGGAAGCATCAAGAGAAATCTGATGCATCGCTTGAATAGTGATCGCTCCGGACCTGGAAATGGCTCGGAAAATCTCCTTGGGACAAGTTTTTTGCGCGGATTACAGCGGGCTGCCAGCTACGAGCAACGGAACAAAGCCTTGAAGCCGTAATCCATATGTTGCTGTATGTGGCAGTGGAAGAGGCTCAGTCCAGGTTGGTCGGCAGTGAAGTCGACGGTAGTTCGTCCATAGAAGGGGACGATCACGGTATCTTTGACGATCCCTGAGGTCTTCTTCCCATTGAAGTCGACCAATTCGAACGAGTGTCGATGCAGGTGCATCGGGTGTGCATCATCCGTGCGATTGCGGAAATTCAAACGGTAGCGAGCGCCCTGTTTGAGCACGAATTCCTGTTCATGCGGATATTGCTTGCCGTTTACCAACCACGCGTTGAACCTGCCCGCCCCGCTGGGAAGCTTCGTGAACACCATGTCGATCGTGTGGTCCGCGTCAGGTGCGGCCGCAGTCTCCGTCGGCGTCTTGCCGAAGATCGAATAGTCCCATGAGCTTCTCGAAGGTGGAATCCACTGCGGCTGCCGGTGCTGGTTTTCGTATTCGACCACAACACCAAGTCCGGAGTTTCGGATCGCGTCTTCGGGTGCGCCCAAGATCCACACTCCGGGTTGATTCATCTCGACCAATGCATCGACGCGCTCGCCGGGGCCAAGTAAGAGAACCCCGACCGACTGTGGCGAAGGCACTGGATTTCCATCGAATGCCAAGATGTGAAACTGATGGCCAGGGAAGGCGATGCTGCGGTTTTCGATCGCGCTCGCGTTCAACAGATGGAACAGGACACGGTCGCCTTGGCGCACTCGGATCGGCTCGCCAAATCCGAGCCCTTTGTCGTTGATCGAGTACATCTGCGAGCTGACTTCCAACCCGTTAGGTCGCGTATCGAGTACGGCCGGTCTTTCCGGCTGTGGCCCGCTTTGATCTTCATCGGCGTCAACCATCTGGTCAGACGTAAAGAAAGGCTCCCAGTCACGGAGCATCAGGAAGAGTTCCTGATCGTAGCGGCCCGCATCATTTCCTGAATCCACCATAAGAAGGCCGAATTGACCGGTATAGCTGCCCTTGTGCAGATCGTCCATCGCCATGGCATGGCTGTGATACCAGCGCGTGCCCGCCGGGCGCGGAGTGAATAGATAGCGGCGGTGGCCGCGCGGGGGAACAGAAGGTGTTTCCTCCTCTTCTGCTCCGTCCACATCAGAAGGAAGATGCATGCCATGCCAATGCACATACTCCGGTGTGTCCGTATCGTTGAAAACGTCTACGATCACGGGAACACCCTCTCGCATACGCAGCAAAGGGCCGGGCGAGGAGCCGTTGTAACCGATCGTACTGATGATGCGCGAAGGAGCAAGTTCGACAGCCACTGGCGCAATGCGCAAGGTGAAATCTGCTTTCGACGCGCCTGAATTCACGGAATTTGGCTGCACGCCTGGCATCTGTCCGGGCATACGTCGTATCCCTGCCCCTAGTGCAGCCGCGCTGCCCAGCCTGATAAAATCTCGCCGCCTCAAGTTTCCCCGCAGAAATCGGACACAAACGTCAACTGCAAGAACTCCCGCTGCAGTCAAGAGTCAATCGACTCAGCGTGGATATCCTAGAGTGGACAGACCAATCTGATATTCTCTCCTTGAGCATCAAGGGTATCGCATGAAGCTCCTGCCGCGCAGTCCGGTAGCCCTCCTTGTTGTCGTTCTTGCCTGCGCCCTATTCGCTCTGAAATCTCTCGCCTACCAATGGTATGGTCAAAGTCCCTATGACCCTGTCGCTCCTGGACCCGCCAATGAAAAGGCAGAGTTCTCCTGGTCGCGTCTGCATTACACAGCCGCGGAGCGCAGTTCGGGTGGCGGTTACGGTGGATACGGGTATGGCTACGGGGGCTATGGCGGTAGTTGGAGTTGGTCGCGGGATTATCCAAAGGCAGATCGCCAGTTCCTGATGGCACTCCGGCGGCTCACCCGGACCAACGCCCGATCGACGGAGCAAGTGGTCGATCTCGACAGCGATGAGATTTTCAACTATCCATGGGTATATGCAGTTCAGGTCGAGAACTGGAGCTTTACTGAACCTGAGGCGAAACGCCTGCACGATTATCTGCTAAAGGGCGGGTTCTTGATGGTGGATGATTTTCACGGCACCTCCGACTGGGAAAGCTTTTTGAGCGGAATGCGTATGGTCTTCCCCGACCGCCCCATCGAGGACCTTAGCAACGAAGACGAGATTTTTCACGTCCTTTATGATTTGGGCGACCGGTTCCAAGTCCCCGGCGAGCAATTCATTAGGACTGGCCACACATATGAAAAAGATGGATATGTGGCGAAGTGGCGGGCGATCCGCGACGACAAGGGCCGCGTCATGGTAGCCATCTGCCACAACATGCATCTCGGCGATGCCTGGGAGTGGGCAGACAGTCCGGAATATCCAGAGAGATTTGCATCGATGGCTTTCCGCATTGGCATCAATTACGTGATTTACGGAATGACACACTGAGGAAAGGATTTGCCATTGCGATTTCGTCTCGCGATTGCGCGGCCCAATGTTTCGGTGGCTCTTCAAGTATCCGGGCACGACTTTTTCTAAGGGCGAGTTTGCTCTTCTCGGCTCATGGCCCAAGTGGCTGTTGATCCTGCTAGTGGTTGCCATTGCGGTCGGCCTTGGACTCCTGATCCGCTCTCGCCTTTCGGAATCTGCGCCGGCCATCCGACGCTGGCGGGCGGTTCTCCTTTGGATTCTGCAGTCGTCGCTTGCCGCCTTGATACTCATCCTGCTTTGGCAGCCCTCGATCACCGTCGCCGAGCTGAAACCTCAGCAAAATATCATCGCTGTGCTCGTCGACGACTCACGCAGCATGGCGATCAAGGATTCCGGATCGACGCGGCTGTCTCAGGCCGTCAATGCCTTGCAATCAGGTGTGCTCAACGAGCTTGACAAAAAATTTCAGACGAGGCTCTACACGATCGACACGCGTGTAACCCGCGCCACCAATCTGAAAGGGATTCAACCCACCGCCGTCGCAACCCACCTCGGGGATAGTCTCAAGCAGTTTACGGCTGAAACCTCCGACCTACCCATCGGCGCCGTTGTCCTGCTCACGGATGGTTCCGATAACTCCGGGGGCATCGACCTGGACACGATTACTGCTCTGCGCAACCGCCGAATTCCAGTACACACAGTTGGGTTTGGGGCGGAAAAAATACCTCACGACGTTGAGATCGACGACGCGCTCGTTACGCCGCACGCCATGGCTGGTTCACGACTGAACGCCACGATCAGCTTTCATCAGAGAGGCTATGCAGGACAAAATTCCACGATTATCGTCCGCGATGGTGGAAGGGTCTTGGCGTCCAGGCCTATTACGTTTGCCGCTGATGGAAAGCTTCAGTCGGAGAACTTGCTCTTTAACGCAGGCGACGCCGGAGCAAGAGCCTTCGAGTTTTCGATCAATACACTGCCAGACGAAGAGAATCGTCTGAACAATTCATTGATGCGTCTCGTCAACGTGGAATCCAATCAGCGGCGCATCCTGTATCTAGAAGGCGAACCCCGATGGGAATATAAGTTCATCCGGCGTGCCGAAGATGGCGACAAACTCGTCCAAGTCGCGTCCATGCTGCGCACCACCGAAAACGAGGTATATCGCCAAGGAATCAGTAATCCGGACGAATTGGCGCAAGGTTTTCCGTCCACTCCCGAGGAACTCTTCGCCTTCCAGGGTCTGATCATCGGCTCGGTGGAAGCCGGGTATTTCACACCTGCACAGAAGGATCTAATTCGTCAGTTCGTAGACCGTCGCGGAGGCGGGCTACTTTTTCTGGGCGGCCACTCTTCCTTAGCTGACGGTGGTTGGAGCACTTCGAGCCTGGCCGATACTCTTCCAGTGATCCTGCCCAACCGGCGAAACACCTTTCATCGGGCGGCCGCCACCGTGGAGCTCACTCCCGCCGGTGTGGAAAGCCAGATCTGTCGCTTGCTTGACGATCCGGCGCACAACGCTGCGCGATGGAAGACGCTTCCTTATTTAATGGATTATCAGGACCCTGGTACGCCAAAGCCCGGAGCGGTCGTCTTGGCTGAAATGAAGAGCGGCGGTCGTAGAATGCCCCTTTTGATCACCGAGAACTATGGCCGTGGACGAACTGCCGTGATGGCTACATCAGGCTCATGGCGCTGGCAAATGAGTTCTCCTCTGGGGGATACGAGTCACGAGATGTTTTGGCAGCAGCTGCTTCGTTGGCTGGTCTCCGACACGCCGGACCACGTGGTGGCGTTTGTGCCGAATCAGATATTGCTCGATGACGGCGAGTTGAAGCTGTCGGCCGAGGTTCGTGATAAGGGCTACTTACCAGCTACCGACGCTACAGTGCAGGCCCACATCATCGGTCCGAATGGCGTCTCCGCAACCATCGACATGGCACCCGTTCCCAACAAGCCCGGTAGTTTTCAGGCGGAGTGGAACGCGCAAAAGCCCGGCTCCTATCTGACGGAGGTGACCGCGCAGCACGCAGGTCAGGAGCTCGGCCGGAACGTGTTGACCTTTCAGCGCACGGATGGCGTTGCCGAGAACTTCCATACGGAACAGAACCGCGATCTGCTTGAAAGGCTTTCCGCGCAGACCGATGGCCGTTATTGGCGGCCACAGCAGTTTGCACAGTTGCCGAGTGAGATCTCCTACTCCGATGCGGGAATCACCACTCGCGATACGAAGCCGCTATGGGACATGCCGATCGTCTTCCTGCTGTGCCTTGTGCTGTTATCTGCTGAATGGCTCCTACGCCGCAAATGGGGGGTGGTGTGAAACATAGATCCCCATCTCTCGTTTTGCTCGTGATCCTGTTTCTGTCGCCGCTTCCGGCTCGCGCGTCTATCTACTATGTTACGGTCGCGGGTCTCGGAGGTGAACCCGATTATGAACAGGAGTTCACTTCGCTCGCGGCCGACCTCAACAAGCTACTGAAGAGCTCGGGAACAGATGTGCATGTCTATACGCTGGCCGGGAAGGACGCAACCCGGGCTCGCATGACCGAAGTCTTGAGCGCAGTCGCTGGCGAAGCTAAGCCTTCTGATGATTTCGTGCTCATTCTAATTGGTCACGGCACATATGACAGTGTGGATTACAAATTCAATCTTGTTGGTCCCGACATCTCGGGTACGGAGCTGGCTACCCTCTGTGACCGCATACCCTCTGGGCGCCAGTTGATTGTTAATACGACGAGTGCCAGCGGTGGATCCGTTGTGGCGCTTCAGAAACAAGGCCGTGCTGTTATCGCGGCGACCAAAACCGGAACCGAGAAGAATGCAACCGTCTTTGCTCGCTATTGGGTTGAGGCGCTGCACGATCCGGAGACTGACCTCGATAAAAATGAAGGGATCACTGCGCTCGAGGCTTTTCAATATGCCACCCGGAAGACTTCCGGCTTCTACGAATCACAAAAACGTCTGGCCACCGAACACGCAATTTTCGAAGATACAGGACAACACGATGCCGTTCGCGCACCTGCATCAGACACAGGTGAGGGCAAGCTGCTTTCCAGTTTCACGCTGATTCGTTTTGGCGCTGCCCAAAAGGCATACAACGACCCGGGAAAGCGTGATCTGCTCGCTAAAAAGGAGGAGCTCGAACGCCAGATCGACACTCTTAAGTACCAAAAGGCGGCAATGGCACAGGATGACTACAAGCAGCAGCTGACTGCCGCACTCGTCGCGCTGGCAAAGGTACAAGCGGAGCTGGATAAGTGAAGCGCATTTTCCGATTGACGGCAATCTATGCAACCATCGCGGTTGCCGCGAGCACCGCGTTCTGTGCCACTCCGGAAGATTGCCGCGTCACGCGCAAACACGGTCACGCAAGGGAAGCCCAAACTTGTTACAAATCGCTCACTCTCTCCCGCGATCCCTACTTCCGTGCGGAAGGAGATTGGGGCTTGGGGATGTATCAGGAGGCAAATGGTGAGTTTCGGACCGCAGTCTCACAGTCGGCCGGCAATGCGCTCTACCGCGTGCGATGGGGAATGCTTCTTCACGAGCGCTTCAACAACACGGATGCAGATGCGCTGTTCAAGGAGGCTCTCGAGCGGGATCCCAAGAATGCCCCGGCCTATTACGGACTCGCGGTCGTAAGCGCCGACGGATTCGATAGCAACGCGATTCAATTTGCTTCGAAGGCGCTGGCTCTCGATCCCAAGCTTGCCGAGGCCCACGAACTGTTGGCCAATCTGGCTCTCGAAGATTCGGATACAGAGAAGGCTGGACATGAAGCCGACGCAGCGCTCGAGATTTCGCCAGACGCGCTCGATGCGATGGCAGTTCACGCCGCCATCGAGGTGTTGGCCGACCGCTCGCCGGACCTTTGGTTTGAGAAAATTCACAAGGTCAACCCTGGTTACGGCAAAGCAGATGCCATTGTCGCTCACCACCTCGAGTTCAACTACCGGTTCGAGGATGCCGTCATCTACTATCGCAAGGCGATCGAGCTTGATCCTCAACTCTGGTCGGCACACTCGGCGCTCGGAGTTGCCCTCATGCGTCTTGGCCAGGAACAGGAGCCGCTCAAACAACTCGAGATGTCTTACGACAACGGCTACCGCAATGAGGAAACGGTCAACAGTCTTCGGCTGCTGGATAGCTATAAGAATTTTGTTGTCTATCGCGACGACACAACTGTCCTCAAACTTAATAAGAAGGAGGCTGATCTACTTCGCCCTTACGTCGAAGACGTGCTGAAGCGGGCGATGGCGACCTATGAAAAGAAGTACAAGATCAAGCTTCCGGCCCCCGTGCAGGTCGAGCTCTATCCGAATCATGAAGACTTTGCCGTGCGAACCGTCGGAATGCCGGGTCTCGGCGCCCTCGGCGTGACGTTTGGCGAAGTTGTGGCGATGGACAGCCCGTCTGGCCGTAAACCTGGGGACTTTAACTGGGCCAGTACGCTCTGGCATGAGATGAGCCATGTTTATATTCTCACCGCCACGAATCGCCGCGTGCCCCGCTGGTTTACCGAGGGATTAGCGGTTCACGAAGAAACGCAAGCCTCTCCGGAGTGGGGGGATCCGATCACCCCCGATGTGGTCGTCGCCCTGCGCGATAAAAAGCTGCTTCCCGTCGCAAAACTAGACCGTGGGTTCGTTCGCCCGGAGTATCCCGCACAGGTTGTTGTCTCTTACTATCAAGCAGGCCGTATCTGCGACTACATTCAAAGCCGCTGGAGCGCTGATAAGCTGCTCGACATCGTGCACTCGTTCGCTCAGCGGATGCCAACATCGCAAGTCTTCGAGCACGATCTCGGCCTTTCGCCGGAAGATTTTGATAGGCAGTTTCAAGCTTGGCTCTACAAAGGCGATGGCCAAGTCGCACTCCATTTCGATGAGTGGCATAGTGGTTTGAAGAGTCTCGCTGCGCAGGCCGCCAATCACAATTACGACCAAGTGCTGAAGGAAGGTCCAGCGGTGATCCGGATGTATCCCCAGTACATCTACGCAGCGAACGCATACCAGTTCGTCGCTCAAGCGGATCTGGCAAAGGGTGACAAGAAGGCAGCCGCCGCTGTACTGACACAATATGAGAAGGCGGGAGGCCGCGACCCGGGCGCGCTCAAGGAGCTTGCTTCCCTTGAAGAAGAATTGGGCCAACTCAAGGAGGCTGCCGCGACTTTGGATCGAGTCAACTCCATCTATCCCATGGACGAGGATCTCCATCGGCGTCTCGGTAAGCTCTGGCTCGCCCAGCAAAGCTATCCGGGTGCAATCCGCGAATATTCAGCCGTAGTGGCGATGCAACCCCTTGATAAAGCCTCGGCAGAGTACGATCTGGCTCAGGCTTACTTTGACAACGGTCAGCGAGAGAAGGCCCAGGACAGCGTTTTGCAAGCTCTCGAGGCCGCACCTGACTACAGTCCCGCGCAAAAGCTACTCTTGCAGCTCCAAGGCTCCGAGAAAGGGAAATGACGAATGGCGACGACTGCCGAAACCAATCTGGATTCTGTAGAACTGAAAAAGCGCATTGACCGGTTTCACGCCGTGCGGGAAGGCATCCTGACACAGGTGCGAGAGGTCATCGTCGGACAGGACGAAGTTCTCGACCAGGTGCTGATCGCATTGTTTGTGGGCGGCCACTGCCTCATCACCGGTTTGCCGGGAACCGCCAAAACCCTCATGGTACGTACCATTGCCCAGACGCTTGGCCTGATCTTCAAAAGAATTCAGTTCACCCCGGATCTGATGCCGTCGGATATCACGGGCACGGACATTATTGAAGAAGACCCAACGACCGGTCATCGCCGCTGGACCTTTGTCCCGGGCCCTATCTTTGGCAATATTCTTCTCGCCGACGAGATCAACCGCACGCCTCCCAAGACGCAATCGGCTCTGCTCGAGGCCATGCAGGAATTATCTTGCACAGTTCGAGGGCATCAATACAAATTGCCCGCGCCGTTCTTCGTATTGGCCACGCAGAACCCGATCGAGCTCGAAGGCACATACCCGTTGCCTGAAGCTCAATTGGACCGCTTCCTCTTCAACATACTCCTGGACTATTTGAGCGCCGAAGACGAGGTCAAGGTCGTCGATCTCACTACAACAACGCGAATCGCGAAGGTAGACGCGGTCACCAATGCTGACGAGATCCTCGACTTCCAGCAGTTGGTCCGCATGGTGCCCATTGCGGAATCACTCGCTGCGTACACGGTTACGCTTGTCCGTGCAACGCGACGCAATACTTCCGGTGCGCCGGAGTTCGTCAAGAAGTATGTCAATTACGGCGCGAGTGTTCGAGCGGCACAATTTATCGTGCTCTCCGCGAAGGCTCGAGCTCTGGTACACCGCCGCTACCATGTTGCGTATGAAGATATAACAGCGGTTGCCGTTCCAGTTCTGCGTCACCGTATCCTGCTGAACTTTCACGCAGAGTCGGATCGTATCGATCAGGATGAAATTCTCCAACGCTTGCTCAAACAAATACCGCCTCCGCCCGGAGCCTGACGATGCAGCGCTTTCTTAGTCCCGCGGTGCTCGCTCGCATCTCCGGTCTCGATCTGGTGGCCAAGACGGTCGTCGACGGATTTGTCGCGGGTCTGCACCGCTCACCGGATTTCGGCTTCAGCCAAGAGTTCGCGGAGTATCGAGCATATTCACCGGGTGACGATCTGCGCCACGTGGACTGGAATGTCTTTGCCCGGACGGAGCGCTGTTACTTGAAGCGCTATCGGGGTGAAACAAACAGCCAGTTGACTGTACTGCTGGATGCCAGCAACTCGATGAGCTACACCTCACACGAGCTCAGCAAAATGGATTACGCTCGCTTCATTGCTGCCTCGCTGTTCTATCTGGCGATCCAAAACCAGCGCGACGCGGCCGGGCTGATCGTCTTCGACGACGAGGTTCGCAATTACATCAGACCCTCCTCGCGCCAGGGCCAGTTACACCGGCTGTTGAGCGGACTCGAGCTCGCTGAGCCGAGCGCGCGGACAGACTTGAGCAAGCCCCTGGATTATTTCCAACAGTTCCTCAAGCGCCGCGGCTTAGTCTTAGTCATCTCCGATTTCTTCGAGTCTCCAGAGAAGGTCGTCCGCGCCATTGAACCCTTGCGCTTTCATGGAAATGAAGTGGTCCTCTTCCATATCCTCGATCCCAAGGAGATCCGTCCGGAGCTGGGTGCCCCTGTCATTCTGGTCGACATGGAGACCAAGGAGCATTTGGAAGTCACTCCCGAATATGCACGAAATGAATACAGCAAGAAGATCGATGCCCACCTCGAGGAGCTGCGCGACCGCGTGCAGGGATCGGGAATGGACTACTTCTTGCTCCTGACGGATCGTCCACTCGATAGCGCGCTCGCGGAGTATCTCACCATCCGGCAGGGGAGAAACTGAATGGGGCTTTTGTCGCCATGGTTCCTGGCCGGTGCCGTGGCCCTGGGGTTACCGATTTACCTCCATCTGCTTCGGCGGCACACTTCCACGCCGCGTCCGTTCAGCTCGCTCAAATTCTTCGAAGCACGCATGCAAAGTTCGGTGAAGCACAGGCGTCTTCGCTACCTGCTCTTGTTGGCTTTACGCCTCGCTCTTCTTGCCTTGCTCGTGCTGGCATTTTCGAATCCATTCATCAACCGGCCTGCCGCAACCGTTGCTGGCGGCAAACTCATGCTGCTGGTCATCGACGACTCCTTTAGCATGCGCGCCGGCTCGCGGCTGGATGATGCCAAACGTGAAGCAACAACCATTCTGGCCGGGCGCGGCGCTGATCAGCGTGCTCAAATTATGACGCTTGGTTCTCGCCTTCAGGCTCAGACGCAGCCCGTTCGAGATCAAGCTGCGCTCCGCGCTGCAATTGCCGCAATCAAACCGGGCGACTCGCGCGGCAGCTTTGGCGAACTCGCGCGCGGCGTACGTTCCCTAGTAACAAGCGTCCCTACCCCCATCGAGCTGCATCTCTTCAGCGACATGCAGAAATCCAATATGCCGGCAGGCTTCGCCGATCTGGCTCTCCCGGCAAATGTGTCTCTCGTCTTACATCCAGTCGCTAAAGGCGCTGCGCCGAATTGGGCTGTGGAAAGTATCAACGCACCCGGTAAAGTCTGGGATCCAAAAAAAGCGAGAGTGCAGGCGGTGATTGCAGGCTACAACACCCCACAAGCTACGCGTACTGCGGTCCTGGTCATCAATGGCAAGATCACTGCTACACGAAAGATCGACGTGCCCGCGGGAGGCCGTGCCACACTCGAGTTTGATTCCCTGAATGTGCCCTATGGCTTCAGCCGCTGCGAAGTGCGCATAGATTCGGCTGACGCTCTCTCCGCGGACGATGTGGCACTGTTTGCCGTCGAACGGTCTGATCCGCAACAGGTTCTGTTTCTCCATGAGTCGGGCGATACCCGCTCACCTTTGTACGTCAGCGCCGCTTTAGCCGCGGGAGCTGAATCGGCGTTTAGGCTGGAGAGCGTTCCCGTCCAACAAGCCGCGAGCCTACAGCCGTCCCGGTATGCTTTCATTATTCTTTCCGACACCCCTTCCCTGCCATCGGCCTTTGAGAACAACCTCGCGAGCTATGTCCGGGGAGGTGGGAGCGTACTGATAGCAGCGGGTACATCGATGGGACGGCGGTCACGCGTTCCAGTCCTCGGCGCGAATATTCTTCAGACTCATTTTTATTCGAGCGGCGGAGACCGTTTCCTTGTCGTCGGCGATACTGACCCTTCGCATCCATCGATCGCGAGCACTAGCCGATGGTCGGGCGTAAAGTTCTACTACGCCGCAGCCGCGGATGATAGCAATTCCCGGGTTGTTGCACGGCTCACCGACGGAACGCCGCTACTGCTGGACAAAAAGATCGGTGAAGGCCGTGTTCTGTTGTTTGATTCCGGCCTGGACAATCTGACAAACGACTTTCCGCTCCATCCGGATTTCGTTCCCTTTATGGAGGAGACGGCGTTCTATCTCTCCGGCACCGCGCATCACAGCGGCTCACGGACAGTCGACTCCTTCGTTGAGTTGCGAACCGCTAAGGAACGGGCAGTGGGTGTGGAAGTGATTGATCCCGAAGGGGGGCGGCCTCTCTCATTAGGGGACGCCGCGAATGCTCAGGCGTACCAGGTCACCCGCGCAGGCTTTTACCAGCTCCGCTTGGCCGACGGCCGCCAGGATCTGATCGGAGTGAATGCAGACCGGCGGGAGTCGGACTTGGCCGCTATAACGGATGAAATGCTTTCGCTCTGGAGCGGCGATCGTGATCAAGGATCCGCGCCCGCCGCAACAGCCGGGGACCCGCAAGAGAAAAACAACCCCTATGCTCTCTGGTGGTACGTTATGCTGTTTGTATTGGCAGCGGCAGTTGCGGAGTCTTGGGTAGCGAATCGGTACCTGGGCATCCGGCGGGAGGACCCATGAGCGCGCGTTTCGAGCTCGACTCCTATATCGGCCAACTTGAGCACCGGCTGCGGCTCAGGTCGATTCTGCGCGGGGCAGCCATCCTTACCTCAGCCGCGCTCCTGACTACTCTTGTGCTTGTCTGGATCGCGAATGGATTCGCGTTTTCCCGCTGGAGCGTAACTGGTTCACGGCTTGTCCTCGTGCTTTCACTGGCAGGCACGATCGTTTTTGGTCTTGTCCTCCCACTCAT
Source organism: Acidobacteriaceae bacterium (assembly GCA_036500845.1). GTDB lineage: Bacteria > Acidobacteriota > Terriglobia > Terriglobales > Acidobacteriaceae > PALSA-350. The sequence goes on along the minus strand of DASYBJ010000118.1, from coordinate 10,687 downwards.
GCGGCTCACCCGCAAGCATGCAGCCGATAAGGCGGAGCAGGCCTTCCCGCAGTTTCAACAACGTCTGGTCACCTTTGCCGAGAGAGCTCCCAAAAGTCAGGAACCATTTTTGGAGTTGCTCGCTGCTGACACGCTCGAGATTGCTCGCCGGTCTGAACCAAAAGTTCTCGCTCCTGATGCGAAACTGTTGGCATTTCTCGGAGCCGGGCTGGCCTCGTTAGGCGTGTTGGTCTGGATGATTGCCGCTGGCCCCGGTTATGTCGGCTATGGCGCCAAGTTGCTATGGAAAGGTCAACGCAGCGGCGCGGCTCCTTTCTACGACATCCACGTCACCCCTGGCGATGCTTCAGTTCGTCGGCACGCCGACGAACTTGTCACCGCTCAAACGATTGGCCTCGAAGCAGAGAAAGTGCGGCTCTATGCGCGGTATCAAAGCGCTTCGAAGTGGGAGCAGGTCAACATGCAGCCGCAATCGGGAGGGTCCGGCTACCAGTTTCTCTTTGCTGGGCTCCCTGAGGACGTTGAATACTATGTCGAAGCTGGTGCGATGCGCTCCCGGCACTTCAAGCTTCGCGTCGTCGATTTGCCGGCTGTGAAGCAGATCCGGGTGACCTACCATTTTCCGCATTGGACGGGGCTGAAAACCGCCATCGACGAGCATGGTGGCGATCTGCAGGCGGTGGAAGGAACTCTGGCGAACCTCGATATCCTGACGGATCGGCCTCTGCGGAATGGAGTGCTGGTCCTAGCTACCGGAGAACAGATCCCGTTGACGAGTGCTGACGGCAATCACAATGCTGCAGCCTTGACGATGAATAAGGATGGCGCCTATCACATCGCCGCAATCGACCACGGCCAGCCGATCCGGCTCTCGGAAGACTTCTTTATTGCAGCAAACAAAGCAAGCCCGCCTGAAATCCAAATTGTGCGGCCTGGTCCTGAATATCGCGCGAGCCCCATCGAAGAGGTCTCGATTGCCGTCAAGGCGCAAGACCAGTTCGGCATCGACAATCTAACCCTGCACTACTCAGTGAACGGCGGGCCTGAACAAACCACGAGTCTTCTGAAGCAAAAAGGCCAAAAGGAAGCGGATGGCTCGACGGTTCTTTCCCTTGAGAACTTCAAATTGTCCCCAGGCGATGTCGTGAGCCTCTATGCCTCAGCCAAGGACGCACGAACCGAATCGCGCACCGACATCTCTTTCATTCAGGCGGAGCCCTTTGAACGTGAGTTCTCGCAGTCCCAGCAATCCGGAGCGGGCGGCGGTGGAGGTGGAGGAGGTGGGAGCCAAGCGCAGGCGGATATCTCGCAGCGCGAAAAAGAGATTATCTCAGCGACTTGGAAGCAGCAAGGGGACAAGTCTGCCTCTTCACAGCACGCTGCCGAGAGCGCCAAATTCCTCTCTGGGGTTCAGTCGAAACTTCGTGATCAGGCGATGGCTCTGGCCGGTCGTCTACAAATGCGGGATCTGAACGAACAGAACCAGGAGTTCAGCGACTTTCAAAAAGACATGAATGCAGCGGCCGATGCGATGAATCCGGCCGCCGACAAGCTGAATCACCAGAAATGGAGCGAAGCGCTCCCGAATGAACAAAAGGCCCTGCAACATCTCCTTCAGGCTCAGGCCACGTTCCGCAAGATCGAAGTAGCCTTTGGAAATGCGGGTGGCGGTGGTGCTGGAGGCGATGCTGGGCGTGACCTTGCTAGCCTCTTCGACCTTGAACTCGATACTCAGAAAAATCAGTATGAGACCGCCCAAACGGCCTCTTCCGGCGGTCAGGCCAACAAAGACATCGACGATGCTCTGAAGAAGCTCGACGATTTGGCGCGCCGTCAGCAGGAATTGGCTCAGCAAGCCCATGCCGCCAATGGTCAAAGCTTCGAACAAAAATGGCAGCAGGAGATATTGCGACGCCAGGCCGAAGAGCTGCAGCGTCAAATGGAACAGCTATCCAGGGCTCAGCAACAGGCATCCGGCCAGCAGCAGGCATCGGCTGGATCGCAAGGCCAGTCTTCAGGGCAACAGGGCCAGGGACAGGAAAGCCAAAGTCAGCAATCCCAAGGTCAGTCATCGGCCGCTGGGTCCCAGGGAAGCTCGCGGGGAGGCTCGCAACGGGGCTCCGGACAATCGCAGCGAGCTCTGGGACAATCACAGGGAGGATCATCGGGGCAGTCATCCGATCGCGAGCGGGTGCAGCAGGCACTGAAGCAGCTTCGCCAAGCTGCAGACGACATGCGCCGCGCTTCGTCGAAGCAGCAAGGTGGCGCGGACGCACGGCAGGCAGCCGACCGTCTCAAACAAGCAACCGATCTGCTTGCCGGTGCCCAGAGGCAGCAGACGTCCGGTCGCCTCGATGCCATGAGCCGCGAGGCGGATAACGTCGCCGCCGCACAACGAGCCCAGTCCGACCGCATGCGCCAGTTGCAGCAAGGTTCCTCCGGTGCATCCGATCAGGCCCAACAGAATGCCCAGCAAAATCACCAGCAAAATCACCAGCAAAATCAATGGGACCGCGCACAATCGCTCGCTCAAGACCGCCAGCATCTTGCCGATGATCTCGGACGGCTCGAGAGTGAAATGCGCGATGCCGAGCGCCAACTCTCTTCCACCCAGCGTGGCGCCGCTTCGAAGCTTCGTGATGCGCTAGGCGCGATGGACCGCGACGATCTTCAGACACAAGCCCAGAAAAGCGCGGACCGGCTGCGTCGTGGATATGTGCCCAACTCTGATTCGACCGAGCAGGCCCTATCCAAAGGTCTGGAACATCTGGGCGACGGCATACGCGGCGCTCAGCAGGCGATGGGATCTGATCAGGCGCAGGATTCGCAAAATGCGATTGACCGCGTAGAGCGCCTGCGAAATCAGATGGAAGCTCTTACCCGCGACCTGGGTGCGCGTAGCGCGCAAGGCCGGCAGCAAGGACAAGCGGGCCAGGCCGGGCAACCGGGTCAGCAGGCAGGCGCACAAAATGGACTCTCTAGAAATGGGGCTTCAGGAAGCAGGCAGGGAAGCACCACCCAGGCGGGAGGCGGTCCAGCGGGCGCGCCAGGAGCCTCCATCGCAAATGGAAACCGTAACGGTGGCTATACCGTTGGCGGACAGCGCGGCGATGGCATTCAGCCCGGTCCATGGATAGATACGGGCAACAACTCAAATTTGCCCCAGCCTGTAGCTCCCGATACCTCGCCAACTCCTTCGGATCCGGAGCGGACATTCGAGCAAAGCGTAAGCAATTTGAATCAGCTTCGCCAGACGGTCCAGAATGATCCCGACGCCTCCCGCTCGCTTCACGACCTGATACAGGAAATGCAGAAATTGGACCCGAAACGCTTCCCCGGTAACCCGGCGCTGCTCGAGCAACTCCATAGCCAAGTGCTTCATGACGTGAACAACCTGGAAATGCAGTTGCGGCGCAAACTCGACGACAAGTCCGGTGACATTCGCAGTGACAATGCCATGACCGTTCCTGCCGGCTACGAAGAAGCAGTGGCAGACTATTTTCGCCGGTTAAGTAAGACTCAGTAGCCGGATGGCAACGCGTGGCATGGGCCGACGCTCGCAAGGCAAGGAGATGTGCTCATGTCACGCCGATCATTCCTGTCTCAGCTAGCTGTGTTACCGTGGGTTGGCCTCGTCGGCCAAGCAACGGAAGCAAAGCAAAAGACGCTCAAGATCATGATGAAGAGCGCTTGGGGATCGGATGATCCAACAAAGGCCGCCTTCCCTTTCTTGCATGGATATGCTCTTGCAGAAGCAGGGCATGAGGTCCAGATATTTCTTCTGGGTGAAGCCGTTTCTCTTATGCGGAAGTCGGTGGCCAGCGCAGTTGTGCCGGTGGGCTGGCCCCCGGTGGCCGATACTCTTGAGAAGGTTGTTGCCAAGCACATTCAAATCTACGCGTGTGGCGCGTGCTCCCGTGCGAGGGGCGTGACCGAAAGCGACCTCAGCCAGTGGGGAGCGAAATTCGGCAGCCCGACAATCTTTGTGTCGCTCGTCGAGTGGGCAGACAGAATCATTACTGAGTAGTTTTCAAAGCGTCCCGTCTTTCGAGGGGACGGTTCGAGGTATACCGGCCCCGCTGTATGGAAAAGAAACGCGTCTAGGGGCCTTTAAAACGAAAGCACGACAGCCACGGTAGCCAATTTTCTTGAGAAACGAGGAGCGACGAACATCGGGCATCGTCAAGCTTGGCGCCAGATCCAGCATTCAGGTGTATTTGGGATTCCTAGGCTACCTCGGAAAGGGGTGCCCCGTTCTTCGGGCTGTGCTTTTCAGCCCGAAGGGCGGGAAACCACAACGACGAGCATCGAGATTCGTCGTTTTAAATCCTGCGTAAGGGAACGCGAGCGCGTCCATCCCTCATGCGCTTTGCGCTTGAAATTGTGATGAGAAATGCAGCCGCGAGTGGCCTGTCGCGGTGAATTCGTTAGCATACAGCCACGCTGGGTGCCCCATCTCGATTCTGAGACCTGGGATTTTCCGGACTCCTAGACGATCGACTTCACGACACCGCCATCCACTCGAACTGCTGAGCCCGTCGTTGCTGATGCAGCTTCGCTGCAGAGATAGACAACCATAGCCGCGACCTCATCCGTTGTGGCGAAGCGCTTGATCAGGCTCGTCGGCCGTACGTGCTCGAAGAACGCGCGCACCACGTTCTCCTTGGACTTGCCTTGCTGTTTAGCCAGACCTTCCACAAAGTTGCCTACACCCTCGCTCTCTGTTGGGCCGGCCAAGACTGAATTCACAGTCACTCCACTGGCCGGGAACGATTCTGCAATGCCGCGCGCGACGGCAAGCTGTGCGGTCTTCGTCATGCCGTAGTGAACCATCTCCGCCGGAATCTGCAGCGCGGATTCGCTGGAGATAAAGATGACCCGTCCCCATTTCCTTTCCAGCATCTGGGGAAGATAGTGACGCGTCACGCGTACCCCTGAGAGTACGTTTGCATCAAAAAAGCGCTGCCATTCATCATCTTTTATTTCGAGGAATGGTTTTACTTCGAAAATACCAAGATTGTTTACAGCGATATCGAGATGTGCAATCCGCGTGAATAGCTTCTCCGCACCTGCCGCGGTCGTCAGATCGGCAGCAATGCCATCCACCTTTCCCTCGATCTCGCCAACCGCCTTCTCGACCCTCTCTTCCGTCCGGCCATTGACATAGACAAAGGCACCCTCGCGCGCGAGAAGCTTTGCGACAGAAAAGCCGATGCCTGCAGTCGAGCCTGTGACCAGCGCTCGCTTTCCTTTCAGTCCAAGATCCATTTCCTCTCCTCATCCTTGCGCGTATTGCTGCGCGCCTGTCGATGATTGGATGAAAACTCCAGCCGTCGCGCTCTTTTAGAATCTGTCGAACGCAAATGGTTTCTTCCCATATTGCTGCTTCGTTCTCTTGGTGGTCATCGCACCATTCGGCAGTCAAATTAGGACGCCACCGCGCCCTGAGTTACCTTGACCGGCGTATACGTGGTGACTATAATTCCGAAGTTATAGTGCAACATATATTGCATAATACGCACTGCTCGGCGAATCTCCTGATGGATGCAGATACCAGATCCCGATCGGAGACGCTCGCCTTAGAGCGGTTGTATATTGACTGCGCCCATTTGTGAATCTTGATAAGGACTATCTTTAAGGCAATGAAGAATTCAGTGGCTACTGCCGCCCCGCACCGGACGCTCCATCGAGAGTTACTCTTCAGCCGCGATTACGTCTTCCGCCAGGGTATGTTGAAGCTTCTCGCGATCAAGGATTCCGATGTCCGCCTCCTTACTTTGGAGCAGGCGCGCGACGCTGTGGACAAAGGTCTTCACTCGGGAGGAGCATTTTCCGCGACCGTGCCCCTCGTTGCCCTGTTCTATGGCGGATTCATCAACCTGAATATCGAGGACCCGACCAAGCGCGGGCAAGATATGTTCACTCTGAGCAAAGGGCACGCTGTGGCCGCGCTCGCGTCAATTTACGCCGAGCTCGGCTATTTCGATCGTGCCATCCTCAAGAACTCCCGCTCTTGGGAGAGCATCTTGAATGGACATCCCGGTCCTGTGCTCCCCGGCATTCACATTGCTACCGGCCCCATGGGGCAAGGATGCGGCGTTGCTCAAGGCTTCGCCATCGCAGGCCGAATCAATCCACGGTTCGATTCCTATTGCATGGTTGGAGACGGGGAGTTGCAGGAGGGTCCCATCTGGGAAGCCGTCATGTACTCCGGTCAAAATCACCTGGACAACTTCTGTGTTTTGGTGGATCGGAACAACGGACAACTGGACATACATAACCGGCTGGTCTTTCCGATGCCGCAATTAGACCGTGTCTTTGAGTCGTTCAATTGGCATGTCCACAGCGTAGATGCAACCGAGCTCGATGGAGTGTACACGGCTCTAGAGAAGTTTCGATTTGGCCCGCGCAACGGTAAACCGACAGCGATCATTTGCAACAGCACAAAGGGCTATGGGGCCTTCACTGACTTCATGAATAAGCACAAAGTCACGATGCCGGATAGCCTGATCGCTCAAGAAATGGAATTGCAATCAGATCGACGGCAAGCCCGGATCGACGAATTTCTTGGTTACAGCGATGCATTAGGGCATAGTGCCGACGGAGAAGCCATGCGTGAGGTCCTCTTTGAGGCGGCTCGCCGAATGCACCTGGAGATTGAACCCAATGGACCTGGACAACTGTCGGTGAGCACAGTAGTGGGGCCGGTTTTAACCAAGCGGGTTCCACAACGCAACAAACGGATTCGTTACGACGAGAAGTTGCTGCCCAAGATCGATCCGAAGAAGGAGTATAGCGCAGCTGAGATCGTTACCGGCGCAATGAAGATCTTCGCGAAGGACCCGGCTGTTGTCTCGATCGACTCTGACTTGGCATCGACCAGCGGGCTTGAGGGCGGGGTCGCGGCCGTCGATCAAAAACGCGCCTTGAATGCGGGGGTGGCCGAAGCCAACATGATGCTGATGGGGGAAGCATTCGCCGCGCTTGGCTACAACGCGTGGGTAAGCACCTTCTGCCCCTTTTTCGATTGGAAAGTCCTGCGTCGCATTGCAGTCGGCCACCAGGAGCGCCTTGAGGCTATGGAGACCCACGACGGATGGTTGAGCGACGGGCATGGCCTTGACCTGACGTTTCTGGCCACTGCAGCGAACTTCGAGACCCGCACCAACGGCGCCACCCACATGGGCAACGACGACAGCACGACATTCGATGCCGTCGGCCAACTGCAGATCATCGATGTCTCTTGCCCGCAACAGATGCTATCGATCATGAAGTGGATCATGGAAGGAAATCGCGGGCTGGTGTATCTGCGCGTGATGCGTACCGGGTCTGCAGTGCTCTATGGAAGTGATTACGTCTTCCAATTCGGCCGAGGTTACATTCTCCGCGAGGGTCCCGAAGATGCTGCCGTCATCGTCAGCAGCGGGCGCGGCGTTCATGAAGCTCTGCGTGCCGGGACAGTCTTAGCGGAACGAGGAGTGCATGTCGGAGTTGTGGATATGCCCGCGATCGATGACGAACTCTTGCTGCGGCTTTACCAGTCGGGGAAGATGTTGATCTTTGCGGAACAAAACAACGGGTACATTTGGCAGAATTTCTTGAAGGTTCTTTATCGCAATCGCGGAAAAGTGAAATCGGCGGCGCTCGAGAACGTGCTGACGATCAATACATTGACCGCCGAGGGAAGGCCACAGTTCATCCACTCGGCGACCTACGAAGAGTTGGTTGCCGCCTTCGGCTTGACGCCGGAAGCAATCGCCAGAACAATCGAAGCCCAACTCGCAAACAACCGTAGCTAAAGTGCCAAGTGGATTGCATGAGGAGCGGAAATGAAGTTGCCTATCGTCGATGAGAATAGCGTCGAAGCATTGGACCTGCCCGGCAGACACCTGCGCTGGCTAGTGACCAAAGAGACGGTCAATGCTCAGCACTGCTCGATGTGCGTGATCCAAGTTGCGCCCGGAGAAACCGTCAGGCCCGCACACTCCCATCCCCATGGGGAAGAGGTGATCTATATCGTGCACGGCGCAGGCCGGGTGATGATCGAAGGTGTTGTAGAGCCGGTGAAGGCTGGTTCTATCGTCCTGTTTCCGCAGGGAAAAATCCACATGCTGCAGAACAATGGGATTGAAGAGATGAAGGTCGCCTGCTTCTTTGCTCCGGCGACCGATCTGGAAAACTACAAGTTCTACGAAGGCATCGAGTTTCCTGCTTAGCTCCTGCAATGCGACGTGCAGGTCCAGCCGGGGTCCCTAGCAAGCTTGCTTGCAGGGGGAAAGCTTGGCGCAGACACCCCCTCCGTAGCGCGAGCTGATCTCATAGCACTTATCAAATTGCACTATCCCGCAGGCATTCTCCACACAATGCCGCGATGCCTCGGGGCATTGTATTTCGCCGGTCCTTTCCGACTCTCTAGGGCCTGTTAACACTATTCCTTACTATGTCATCCGGAGAGGATGCGACTTTATTCGATTTTTGCGCCTTTTGGGCGTCTAAGCTCTTTATTTTCAGTATCTGTTTTTGTGCTAAATCAAAAAAGTCACACGCTCCGAGCGCAGTCGAGGGATCTGCGGTTTTGTCCGCCGTAAAGAATTTTCACTTCGCTTGGAATTCCACATCGGGAATATCGCTCAATGACAACATATAGCCGGGATGACAATGAGGCGTTGTGAACAGATTCCAGGCGCCGCAGGCTAAATTATACGCAATTAATTATGACGTTGTGTTTACTCCCAATGCTCTCGTCTCCAAATGTTTTGTCTCCTAAACCTACCCAGGAAATTCAAGAAAATTCTGCGACCGCCTAGCGCAATGCGAGCTCTACAATCTCCTCTCTCGCGGCAGCTGGCACGCGGGTTTGGGGTAAGAATCGCGTGATGGCAGAGCATGCCAAAATCACCAGAAGTGGATCGACAGGATGGCGGAAGCCAGGATCAAGATGGCTCAGACAATAAGGAATCGGGAACGAGAACAGCACCAGGAAATAGAGCATAGCTGTTGTACGTCGCCCTTCGCGGAACATGTGGTACAGGCCGGCGATGGAAAGCAACGAAAGTAAGCTAAGAAAGCAGATATTCTCAGGATCAAACGGCTCTTGGCGCAAGTACTCGCGGTTAAAGCTCCAGAATCCCGTCCACATAAAGACCACATGGCGCAGCGATCGCAACGCGTATGCCCCCGGATGCGTTTCGATGTAAACGATCGCTCGGCGCCGCTTCGCGGCCATATAGCTCGACTCCCCCCACCGCTCGTACTGCGCACTCTCCCACGCACTGCCTGAGGGATGCTCATCCCCGTCCCACCAGTGCAGGCTGTTGTTCACATTGCCCACGCAGACTTCCAACCAGAAGCCATCTTTGAAAACCACCGGTTGGTGGAGCACCAGCTCATTCCGTACCACCCAAGGCAGAATTGTCACCACCATCGCAATCAATCCCACGCTGGTCGCCGCCAAAGCGCGCTTGCCTTTCTGGGCCAGCTGGGCCCAAAGCCAGCCACCGAGGAATGGTGCGATCCCTACGATCACCGGGTTGGTCAATGCGGCGAAACCGAGAAGCGCTCCCAAAGCTGCCCATGCCGTCAGCCTGTCTGAGGACGCAAGCGAGAGAACCAGCAGGAAAATTACTGCAAGCAGCAACGCCAAAAAGGAGTGGTACCACATAGTCGTCGCTGAGAGATTGATTGCGTAAGGGAAAAATGCCCATACGCAAGCCGCAATTTTTGCCGTTCGCAGATCGAAGTTCTTGCGTGCGATCAGAAAGATCGGCACCGACGTGACGGCGGAGAAGAAAGTATTGATGGCCAGAAATACCAGTGCCGAGGCTTTCGTGTAGACACCGAAAACGGCAAAGACGCTAGCCAGCAGATACGGATAGATAGGGGTGAGCAGCGCGGTGGGCCCGGTGTCAGCCCAGTAGGGATTTGAAAACCCCAATCCCACGGCTATGGAACGCGCCACCCGCCCCAGCTCATAACCAAATTCCCAATGATCTCGTCCGGGCTCGAGAAATCCTTTGTAAACTAATGCCACAGCGATCAGGCGCACAGACCACCCCGCCAGGACGGCCCAGAACAGCCATCCAAACGAGGTACCCTGTTTTTTCAGGCGGGTACGATCGAGCGAGTCAAGATCGAGGGGAGAAGAACCAGAAGAAAACCGGGAAACAAACAACGATGGAGTCAAATCAGCGCTCCCAAAAGAAGTGGCTATTTGTGAAGAGCAGTGTGGTTGCTGAATCTACCCTGGAAGCTGAAGACTATTGCTTACGCCTCAATTGGGTGCCGGATCATCCGACGCGAATGTTCCGATGCATCTCGGTATTCCCGATTGTGCTCGGTGCCGGTGGCATGGACAAAGGAGCACACTCGACTGAATGAGACAGACGATGTTTACCGATTCCTGTAAAGGCGTGCAGAACGCAATTCTGACAACTGTCTCGCTGACCAAGAGACCAGCAGGGATCACTTCGCACATGGCCAGTTACGGTTCTGATCGAAATTGTCATCATCCCTTTGGCTGGGTAGATACGCATCACGCAGCCGCTGATTTTTTAACAGGAGTTCGGTTATCAGTCGCTGCAAACGGGCGTTCTCTTCCTCTAATTCCATAACCTGATCCTCGGTCCATCGTTTGGTCGTGCTAAGCATGTCTGGCTTCCCTGAAGATATGTGATAGTTGCTTGACAAG
>DASYBJ010000117.1:0-8216 GCA_036500845.1 Acidobacteriaceae bacterium | reverse complement strand
CATGTGTCCCGACGATTAGCTGGCAAAGTGCGCGACCAGGACTAGGTGATCCAGCAAGGCAAGCAGTGGCAGCTTCAGCGTGGGCATTTTCAATCTTGGTCAGGCTTGACTTCAGAACCGCTTTGTCAACGGGACTAAAACCGGCAACTGTGCGACTCGCATTGATCGATTCTCCGATATGGTCAAGGCACAGATCTTCATAGCTCTTGGCCAGTCGCTCTACAACGTCGATCTGTCCCGGGTAGCGACGGCAAAGGTCAGCCGCCAAATTCACACGCGCTATGCCCTCTACTCCATCCATTAAAGCAATGGCAATCTCTTTCGGCGGATTAGCTGCCAGCGTGCCAACGATCACCCCGGCCCGCGTAGGCGCGAGTTCTGGAAGCCAACTCAACTCGGCTTCCAATCGCGTCCTTGGCGCAAGGATGAGCTGTTGGGCGCGTATGAGTTCTGATTCCGAAGCTACTTCATCTGAGACAGCCGTTTCGAGAGCATCTATGACGTCTCGCTGCCGAGCACGAACCGACGTTCTGAGAATCCAGAAAGGATTCTTCGTTAAGTCAAAAACAGCCACAGCGATCCTCGCACCGAGTTTGAATGGCTTATGCGTTAGTAAAAAGCATAGAGGTGTTCCACTTTTGATCAATGACGCTGAAGAGGTAGATCGGTCAAGCTCGGAGCTTTGGGCACAGCAGACGGCGATCCACAAAGCGATTTAGACTGTGATTTGTTGATTATATTGGAGCCGGGTGGGGGCGAACCCCACGACCGCAAGGATCGGCGGCTCCAGTAGCGCAGGGCTACGCGCTTGACGTGAATGCATTAGCGGGCGCGATAAGCGAGGATAAATCCGGGCCATCGAGTGCTCCGAGCAGCCGGAGAATGAATCTATCCTCTTTTCGCTGAATCACAACATGCCAATAATTGGAAACGGCGCAGACAAGGCGCATTCCCTCGTCCCCAGCTTCATATCTAGTCTGAGATAGCTTGGAAAACTCGACTCCCAACTTCTTCTGCGCGGCTGGAGATCGGCTTCTACCGCCGGTGGCTATTGCATCCGCCGATGGAAAGGGATGCTGCCCGATGGAGCGCCCTGGCTGGGAGGGAGCTTCCGCAGGCCGATACATGGCAATCAGACGCGACACCAGAACTCCCAGATAAAGGATCCCCAGAATCGCTTCAATGATTGTCAAAGATCTAGCTTGTTCGCTGACCGGTGAGATACCTGCGGCTCCAAGGCACGTCATCACACCGAAGCTGTAGAAAGTTAGAGCGGAATGATCCGGCACTGCTTGCGGTTCAGAATCGCCCTAGAAATTTATGTAGGCCTCAAACTGCAAATTACGCGGTGAATTTGCCTGAGTGCTGACAGTACCAAACGCCGAGCTTGTGATGCTCGTGTTTATTCCACCAAAGACTACACGGTTGAACACGTTGAAAGCATCGGCTTGAAGTTTGAGTGAGACGCCTTTCTCGATCGCAAAAGTCTTTGCCAATGCGATGGATTCGTTGAGCGACCAGGGGTTACTAAGTCCGTAAGCCCCAGTTCTCGGAGTATTACCAAAGGTGAAGGCTGCGGGATTTTTAAACGCATTGATATTGATGTACGCAGACGGAACGGGTCCCCGTGGGTTTCCACTGCCGTAGGAACCATTGATACGAGGATTACCATAAAACCCGGGCGCGTAATCTGCATAACAACCACCCATATAAGGCACATTACAAGCAGCTCCGATAGGGCCAAGCGGGGTACCGGCGGAATACTGGTTCAACCCGGAGAGCTTCCAACCTCCCACGATCGTGTTCATCAGCGCACTGCCGCCGCCAAACGTATGGCCTCGGCCAAAGGGCAGCTCATATACATACGCGAGAGAAACTACGTGGGCTGGCTGGCCGGCACCTACAGATCGTTCAGCGGCCAAATTATAAGCCGATCGGGCGGTTGGCGATACAAACAATAGAGTGTTCGATCCAGAATTGTCCATCTCCTTGCTCCAGGTGTAGGACGCCAAAAAGTATAACCCTCGGGTCATGGTGCGTTGCAGATAAGTCTGTAAAGAGTTATACGCTGCATTTCCAAAGTCAGCACTCGGATCGGCGAGTCCGCCGTATTGTGGAAATGGTCTCAACATCTGACCGATGGACCCGGAGAAATTCGCATATGGAACTTTTATGCCAGGCATGATTGCTTGGGCCTGCGCAAGGATTGCCGGCGTCGCTGACTGGAACAGTAGATTGCCCAGTTTCAAATACTGCGGCTCCAACTGGTCAGAATAGACTCCGTACCCTCCTTGGACCGGCAGAAAATGACTCGTGCTCCCCGCATAGCTCAGGGACCAGACGGTCGAAGGAGTCATCTGCTGCTCAAACGTGAGGTTCCAATTCTCAGTATATGGCGACCGGCCGGCGGTATCCGGGCGGTTGTATATCAGTGCCCCTCCCACCGGTCCAGTTACTGTGTTGTAGCCAGTATTCAACGTCGGGTCGAAGAAAGGAGGTGGTGTATAAGACGGAAAGCCCTTATCCCAATTGAAACCAGGGGTAATGCCTCCATTGGGGCTACCAAAAAATGGTGTTGCGGAGTAGCCCGTAATCCCCGTGCCTTGGGAGAGAGCATTGCCTCCGAGCGCCCCCGCATTAAAGTGCATAATGGTATAAGAGCCCCGAACAACTATCCTGCTAGCCGGGCTATACGCAAACCCGACCCGGGGTCCCAATGTAAGATAGTGAGTTTTTACCTGTGTGCTGCAATGGCAGCTATCAGGGCCATTTCCAGCGAACTGGAGGGCACCAGGATAATTCGATACCGCGGGGTTCGGGAGGGTCGGATTAAACCACGAACCACGGTTGTGAACTTCATAGTAGGGCTCGGGAATCTCGTATCGGAGTCCCACGTTCACAGTCAGTTTGGGAGAGAGCTTCCAATCGTCCTGGGCATAAAGGGAGTAATTCCGGTAACGTCCGCCTGTTTCTCTCACAGAAGTGTCTGTCAGATTTCCTGAATCAACGGCGCCGAGTAGATAGCTGGCGTAGCTATTTCCTGTGGTTGTAAGCAGACCTCCCGCTGAATCAAATCCAGCTGTTTCGATATTGCTGAAGCCGATATTATCCAGCGCGCTCGGAGTCGCATAGTTTTCCGCTTGGAACACGAGCTCGCCGCCCAATGTTAAGCTGTGCTTGCCATGAATCCACTGGACATTGTCTTGAAAGATGTTGGTGGTCGCGACTTCACTTTGGGACACGACGTAATTCCTTTGTGCCCAGCTTGTCGGGGCGTTGGGGCCGCTAAAGGAAACCGGAGGAAAGTTTGAGGAAGCTTGTCCCCCAGGGATGCCGGTCAGCCCGGCTTTCGCTGCATAGTTACCCTGCGTCGTTGGATTGACAAATGGCGTCGAAAAACGGTTCAATTGGTAGCCAAACACATTTACCAAATTGTCGGTAATGATTTGTGTGTCCCCAATCTGCTCCAGAATCACCTTGGTAGAGCTATAGCGGCTACTTGTATATGGCAGGGGAAGCTGAGGGCCGCCGTTCGCTTGTAGGCCTACGGGCGAATTGTTGCCATATTGGGTTAAGAAATATAGGTGGTTTTTCTTGGTGACGGTTAGATCTACCTTTCCAAGATACATATTTTGCTGTGATCCACCGGTTAGCGCGTTCGAGTAATTATTCTGAAGCGACGGATTGATTGTGGGTGGCAAATAGGACTGCAATGCCTTTGAGACGCTCGAGATCCGGTTGGACGGAATGATATTATTCGGAAAAGCTTGGCGAGTACATACTCCTGAAGCCGAGCAACTCGTCGTCGCCGGATCATAGATGGCGAAAGGAAGGGCGCTGAAGTCTCCGTTCCGCTCCGCCGCTGTGGGAATGCTGTAGAAGGCAGGATTGCTACCAGCGGTAAGCCGCCAGCCGTCATAATTGAAGAAAAAGAAGGCGCGATCTCTGAGGATGGGACCGCCCACTGACGCACCAAATTCGTTCTGCCGCTCCACCGGGGTCTTGGTAGCGAAGTAGCCCGCGGCATCGAACACTGTGTTGCGGATATTCTCATAAACATCTCCATGGAATCTGTTGGTTCCCGATTTCATGATGAAATTCGTAATACCCTGTCCTTGGTAATAGGCCGGGACACCGCTGGTGATGATTTGGAACTGATCGATTACTTCGGTTGAGGTTTCAGTGTTGATATTGCGCGTGTCGCCCTGCAGTTCTGATGTGGTGACAGGCATCCCGTTGATATAGAGAAATGAACTCTGTCCCGGACCTCCATTGAGATTGTTGCCTAGGATTGGTCCAGGGACCACACCTGGCAAGAGCGTTACAAAGCCCATCGGGGACTTGGGGCCGCCGTTCATGGCCAGGGGTAACGCACTATAAGTGGAATTGGGAATCGTGACTTCCAGCTCTCCATTGCTGGTGTCCAATTGTGGAGGCACCGAGGAGACGACCACTGTCTGATCCACCGCACCTATTTGGAGATGGAGATCCAACCCCGTCACGGTCAGGGCGTCTACAGTTACAGCGTTTTGAACGAGCGTCCGGAAGCCGTCAGCGCGAATCGTTATCGTGTACTTGGCTGGCGGTAGAGAAGTGAGCACATAGAAGCCGGCCTTGGAAGTACGTTGGCTCGCACTCTGCCCAGTAGCAGGATCCACCGCAGTCACAACGGCATTGGGGAGTACTGCTCCGGATGCGTCGAAGACAGTTCCTTGAATCGAACCTGTGCCAATGGTTTGGGCAAGAGCGAAACTGCCCGATAGGAATGCTGCGCCGAGGCAAATTCCAACAATCAGGAGAGACAAGGGAAAGGTTCGCCGACAGATAACATGTGCAACAAACCGCTTCCCAGGGAGGCACTGCTTTTCGGGCTTCGACATTTCTTCACACTTTCCAAGACACAGAAATAATGTACCTAATGGAATTCCATTGGCGATCAATATACCTTTTGAAATTGCAGCCCCCACTAGGCCACAAAGTCGATTGCACTGTCAAGCTAATTTTCAGCTTTTCTTGTAGTGCTTCTCCTAGGAGAAGCAACAGCTCGTGGTCAAGCCCTCCCCCTCAGTTCGTATAGCTTGGGTACCATAAGGACGTGGCCGGATCGTAAATCATCATCAATTGCTTGCCGACGACCGCCGTCGACGCAACAGCTATATTGCCGCCGGTGGTGGTACCCCAGAGCCCATCTGGAATTAAAGTTACCGTGCATGCTTGACCCGCTGTGGAACACCCTGTAGGGGCAACTATGGTTGTGATCGTAGTAGTGCCTGTTACGTGCACAACTGGAGCCACCGGAGATATTGTCGAATTGGAGGCTATTGCGGCGCCTATTGGTTGAATAAGCAATCCACTAAGGACTGCGGTTTTGCTGGCTCCGTTCAAGGTAAGCAGATTAGCCCCTGGGGTGGGTTGAAATGCAATTAGTTGCTGAGAAGCATCCCCGAACATATAGATAACGTTGAACGCATCGTAATCTAGGAGAGCGCGCTTGCCACCGGCAGGACCTGCATTACTGTAAGCATATAATGGCTGCGCATTGTTCAAGACTAGATTGCAGAAGTGTGAAGGCGGCCCATTTTCGGTGTTTATGCCGCACGCAGTAGACGCAAGTGTGACCATCGGTGTCGATAAAATCTGAATCGAATTTCCGGAAACTGTGTCTGCTAATTCGCGGGCCGGAGCTGATTCGTTTAGGTCAATTCCCGCCTTGAACTTAAAGGCCTCGCCCTCGCCTTCCGAGATTGCATTGCCGGTAATCGTATTGAACCCGCCATCTTGGACGTGAATGGCGCTGGCAGTGTTCGGCACATGCAGGAAGCTGCCGATGAACTGATTTCCAACGATGACGTCATACAGCGAGACGTAGGTCGCCGCCGCAGTGTCCCAGGCCTGAATGTTGATGTCATTCCCTGCGTTTTGGCCAAACTGGTTCCCGACTATAGTTTGGCTGTAAGCAGATACAGGCGCAGTTGCCACGCCTGAAATCTGAATGCCGTCTCCGAGGTTCCCGCTAATGTCCGCATACTCGGTACGGCTAGCGCCACAGTTGTAGTATTTGATCCCATTACCTGCATTGTTCTCGATCTCAGACTGAACGCCTATATAAACGTCTGAAGTATTCTGGCAATGAACTCCATCGGAGGAGTTCTCTAGTGCCATCAAATGATCAATCTTGGTAGCGGCTGCGACATTGTTTGAGGCGTTGCCAATCTGTACGCCATAGGTTCCAGCTTCCTCAGAAGTCACGTGATCGAGCCGGGATCGCACGCCCAGAACAGCAATGTTTGCGCCGCCGGTAGGATTGAGGTTCGGACCTATTTGTGCGACGCAGGTCGCGCCTGAACCCCCACCACCGCTGATCGTACAGGCCGGGATCGAGGTATATCCATGGCCGTAGTTGGTGACTAGGCTTGAGGTGACTGCGCCGCCTGATGCAAAGACGGCACAAGTGGCACCGGTTCCGCCGCCACCCGATAAAGTGCAGACCGGATTTGACGTGAACCCGGATCCGGAGGTGCCCAACGTAACGGCGGATACTACGGCCCATTGTTTGCCATCTACTGTTACGTTGCTTAAGGTAGCATTGTTGCCGGTAAGGGAGATGATGACGGGGAGATTTGCGCCTGCAGTTTCTGGAAGATAGCAACTGCCTGTGCCTGAACCCGGGGCATCACCAATAGCATTGCATTCGATACCCGCTTGTGCTCCTACGTAAATAGGCGCGCTTATTGGGTAGGTTCCCGGACGTAGCCGAAGATGCTGATTTTGCCCAAGGGTTATTGCAGTTCGGATAGTACCGCAAGCTGGAGTCGCCTCGACGACTCCTGGGGCGCCCGCAAGGGACGCTAATGCAGCGTTAATCTTGGCGCCACAATCTGACCCGTGGAATGGATCGGCGAAAAGAGTTGAGTTTACAGAGGTTGCCACGATCTTCTGAGGATCGGCGTTTAAGACTGTGGCGACCTGATTTGAAGTAGCATTCATGGACCTTGTCGTGCTGGTGTTCCAGACTATGCCTGGAGTAGAGGGAAACGTAGCGTCTTGTCCGCCAGCCTGAGCCATATGCGGTAACGTTAATAGGAATGACGTAAGCGCTGTTAGCAGCTTCCTCATGACTTCCGATTTAGTCCTTTCTCCGTCAGAGGAGTAATACTGCACGCAAGGATGCATCCTCAACCTTGTTGCGCCTCACTTATGAGGCTTACTTCAGCACGCCTTTATCATTTACTCGCCACCCTTCCACATATCCGAAAGGTGCCTGAATTGTGACCGAGCGTTGTTGGTAGCGCGAACTCATTGAGGCCTTGCGGAGCAAAACGTTAATCACAATAGGAACTATTGTCAACAGAGAAATTAGAAGTATTAGGAGGGCGCCAAGAAATCTGGGGTCAGATCAGGGTCAGGAGATGTGATTCATATGAAACAATGATTGAACCAGAATCGTTCAAGCACTTGATTCTGCGGAGCAGTTCTACGCTAAGCGATGCTCAGGTTGGGACGGCGATCCGGGCTACCTCATCCGCGTCCATGGTCAGGAGTACAGCAGCTTTCGTCATGCCCGCTCTCATTTGAACTGTGCTCCTCGTACAGCCCCGCCGAGATTTCGTTCGCACAGCGCTCACGGAACATCCTGAAAAACGGTTGTTGGTAATATCGGTCCGCGAATGTGTGCGGCGCGGAGTAAACGATATCCGGACCTTACAGCCGGCAGCGATGTTTGACCTTCGTGGCAGCGATTTAGGATGCGAAAGGCGGATCGTAGTCCGGTTGCAATGAGGAGGACATCGTGTCGGCCGACGCTGTGGTGTTGTTCAATAATCTGCTCAAAGACTTACGTTCTCTTTTCAAGGAGAAGGGGTTCCGCTCTGCCAGTCAAAACTTTGTTCTCAAATCCCCCGAATGCTGGGTAATAGTCAACTTCCAAAAGAGTCGCTGGTTCAATACGGGTGAAAAGACGTTTTACGTAAATGTGGCGGTTACAACGAATCCTGAGGCTCGCGAGAGATCTAATGTTGATCCTCGCCGGGCGCTTCGTGGTCTTCACTCTCACCTCGAATAAAGCTCAGTGCTTGTTTCCAAGCCTGATCTGCGACGAGACGGCCGGTGGCTCTTCCCACGAGATCTGCAAGTTCGAAATGGATTCCCCCATACCGACGGGATATTCCAGCCTGGTTTGCCGCATCTGTGAAAGTGGCCCAGGAAAGGGTGACTTC
>DASYBJ010000116.1:0-3619 GCA_036500845.1 Acidobacteriaceae bacterium | reverse complement strand
GTCATGCTCATCGGCCTTTCGGCAAAGAACGCCATCCTCATTGTGGAATTCGCGCGATCGGAATATGCCAGCGGAGAAAGCATCTATGACGCCGCACTGGGCGCTGCCCGGCTGCGCTTCCGTCCGATCATCATGACCGCTTTCGCCTTTATTCTGGGCTGCTTGCCGCTGTGGGTAGCGACCGGAGCGGGCGGCGTGTCTCGGCAAATCCTGGGTACGGTGGTGATCGGCGGCATGCTGGCGGCGAGCGTCATCGCTATTTTTCTGGTCCCGGTGACGTTCTCGGTCGTGGAACGTGTCAGCCACCGTTTCAGCAAAGGTGGCCGGGTAACACTAGATTCAGTCCATGCACCTGAGCTCGAGACTGAAGAGGATCGGGCATGAAGCGGATAGTTATTGCCCTTGGCACACTGATCTCGACACTCTGCGTCATTGGCTGCACGGTTGGGCCTCGCTATCAGCGGCCCGCCACCAACGCCCCACAAGCTTACCGCGGAGCGATGGCGCCAGATGCCAATGCGAACATTTCTTCACTGGGGGATGAGAAGTGGGCAGAGGTCTTCCGGGATCCGGTCCTACAGCAATTGATCCGCGAGGCTCTGGCTAACAATTATGACGTGAGGATTGCGGCGCAGCGTGTCCTCGAACAACAGGATCAGGTCGGTATCACCCGCGCCCAGCAGTTTCCCACTTTGAATGGAGGCGGTTCCTTTTTTGCAGCAGGGCTTCCCAGCAGCCTAGTGAAGACACTTAACTCCAGCGGTAGTAACAGAAGCTACGCTTCGAACTTCTATGCGGGTGGAGTTACGCTCTCTGCCGCCTGGAACCTGGACTTCTGGGGACTCTACCGGCGGCAGACCGAGGCAGCGCGCGAGCAATTGTTAGCCACCGAGTGGGGGCGGCGGTCGACCATCAGCACCGTGGTGGAGAACGTAGCGACAGCCTATCTTCAGTTGCGAACGCTGGATGCTGAACTTGAAATCACCAAGCAGACGCTCGAGGCGCGTCAACAGTCTTTGCAGTTGACTCAAACATTGGAGCAGGGCGGATCGGGTACCCTTGCCGATGTCCGCCAGGCGGAACAACTGTTGTACACCGCAGCCGCCGCAATTCCCGACTTCGAGAGACAGATCGAGCAGCAGGAAAACAGCATCAGTATTCTGCTGGGGCGAAATCCAGGCTCTATTCTCCGTGGAGCCTCAGAGATGAACTGGCCTCAGCCAGAGCAGATTCCCGCAGGCATCCCCTCCCAGCTCTTGGAGCGCCGTCCGGATATCCAACAGGCAGAAGCCCAACTGATGGTCGCGAATGCCAACGTAGGGGTGGCCAAGGCGCAGTTGTTCCCACAGGTCTCTCTCTCGGCGACGGGCGGGCAGGCCAGCAACCAACTCAAGGGATTGGTCGACGGCAAGAATTTGTATTGGTACGCGACCCCAACGCTCACGGAACCCATCTTCGATGCAGGCAGGCTTCGCAATAATCTTAGGCTCTCCAAGGCGCAAAAGCAGGAGCAGGTGCTCACCTATCAGCGGACGATTAAGCAGGCTTTTGAGAGCGTTTCGAATGCGTTGGTCGCACTGCAGAAGTACCGGCAGTTCCGTGAGCAGGAAGCCAATTTGACTGCGTCCGCCGAGGATGCGACAAGACTGGCAAGGCTTCGCTACAACGGCGGCTCGACAAGTTACCTTGAAGTGCTCACCAACGACACCAACTACTACTCGGCGCAACTCAACCTGGCCGTCGCCCAAGAAGACGAAGCAATCTCGATCGTGCAACTATACAGTGCGCTTGGAGGCGGCTGGCAAGAGTAATCGGAGCCACTGCCAAATGTTGCGACCATTGCAATTCCGAATCGGGCCGTCGCTTTGAGACGTTCCAAGAAAAAACACGGGAGGATATGTTGCCTGTCAGAGTTACTCTGGAAGGTGGCATCCTCCCGCTGGCGTAAACTTCAGCGTGCAACCCGTCATGTGGACTGACGAGCAGAGGGCCGCCACTTGAGTACTTACTAAGCGGCGGCCGGCTCAGAAACTACTTAAGATGGACGATTGCGCCATCCAAATAACCTGAGACTTCTGCAACGGTGTCACCTGGATGATGTAATTGCGTCTCGCTATTGAGAAGAACGCGTGCGCCTACGGGAAGTTTGACATTTACGGACTTCCCCGCTTCGAGTCTGACGATATCATCACCGACCTTGAGTTCCATTGGAGAGTTAGAGTCGTTGAGAAGTGTGAATCGAACGACTTTGATCTTGTGGAACATAGCATTGACGCGTAAACCAATGTTTGCGGGTGCGGCGTATAGACTTGACGACGTGACAAAGCAGAGAGTTATGAGTACGACGACGATAGTACTGTAATATTTCATGGAACCTCTTGTGTTGCGGATATTGGAGCAAGACGAAAGATAGGGACATAGCGCTAGATATGTCTTAATCATTGCTGCTCATCGCTGTTTTGGCCTTCCGCGTTAAGAAACACACGTTGGATAGGTTTTATTCCAACTGGTGCGGTCGTATGGGGAGCGAATCCTAAGAGCGTGCAGAAAGATCCAACGTGGCGCACTCCGTTTCTAAAATGCCGATGCCTCGTGCCTGCGGATGGCTTCTATGAATGGAAGATGGTCGATGAGAAGACGAAGCAGCCTTATGCTTTCAGGATGAGCGACGATGCCCCATTTGCATTCGCGTGCCTCTGGGATGCTGGAAGGGCTATGGCAACGATTCAAGACGCACTTGGCCATATCACCAGAACAGTTTGATTCTGAATAGATTATAGACTCGATTCTCTCGGGGGGCGGGTCATAAATAGAGAGTTCGGCCACCGACGCAAAACCCCTAAGTTATTGCGTATTAGAGTTACGTATCGAATGATTGGAATAATCTGCAGCTTCAGGTGTCTCTACCAGAGGGCGTCCGTGTGTTGTAGTCAGCACAAATACTCCAAAGGAGCTACGAGTTATGAGCACAGCGTTAAAGAACGCCGGTCTTAGCGAATCGACAGAACGTCTAGAATCGGGCGATCACGTAGTCACCCTAAACGGGTTAGATCTCCACTACCGAGTTTCCGGCAAAGGACCGCTGCTGTTTGTCATTCCTGCAGGCTGGGGAGTCGGCTCCAACTATTTGCAGAGAGGATTCAAATTCCTGCAAGATCGTTTTCGTCTTGTCTTCATCGACACGCGAGGAAGTGGACTCTCCGGACGTCCAGCGGACGCTGCAAAGATGAGCAGCCACGATATGGCAGATGATCTCGAAGCTCTGCGCGAGTATCTGGGTCTCACTTCCATTCAGATTTTGGGCCATTCGAACTCGGGGGCCATCGCACTCTCTTACGCGGAACGTTACAAGGATCGAGTCAAAAAGGTGGTTCTAATCGATAGCCAGGTGCTCGGCCTCAGTGCGGCAACTGATACACAGGCCATTCTCAATGCACGGGCCGACGACCCTCGCTATAGAGTTGCGGTGCAAACGGCTGTGCGCGGGCTTTCTGGGGAGATAGATTTTGCTGCAAACGACGAGAGCTTAACCGCCTTTGTGGGGCAAATTCTGCCCTTATATCTTCATCGCCCAGAGAAAAACCTGCTACTCGCCCAGGAGCAATTGTCCGGCCAGATT
>DASYBJ010000115.1:0-35606 GCA_036500845.1 Acidobacteriaceae bacterium | reverse complement strand
CACATTGCTCGCGTCCTTAAGTACCACAGGCGCATCTACCGTCAGGCCAAGACTCTTGGCAAGCGCCACAGCATTTTCGACGGCGAGCGAACTCATGCGGTCCATAGCGATACGTTACCGCAAGAGCAGCGAGTCGGCGGGGCAGCGAGTCAGCTAAGAAGCGGTTAGGTAGGAAGCGGTCAGCTCAAACTGGGTCAGCTGAGACCCTGTCAGATTTCCAACGCGTCCGCGATGAACCGGGGGAGCGTGAGCCCTTTGACCAAGGTAGGGCCTGTTATACCGACTGGTTCAACGGGCCCGCCCTCATGAAGAAGCTTACCCAGGTCTTCCGACAGCAATGTCGGGGTCACCTCAGCAGGCTAGCGTCGCAATCAGTAACACAATCCTGATAAAATCGCGATCTTCTGTCAAACGCACCGCCATGGAACGTCTACGATTGCTCCATGGTTTCACTCGAACATACCGATGCACTTCTTTTTCTGATACTCCATTCGTTGCTAACTACAAATCGAGATATCACTCCCGAGAGGGATGCAGGGTCGCTTCACACGGAGAGATGATTAAGCCAGGGCTCATGTAGCGAGTGAGCCTAGCGCGCCCTCGACCATATAGGAACTCTCCTTTTCGTGATTCTGGCTCTCCTGTTCGAGATGGCCGATCACTTCCCTGGAATACAGGACAAAGTGATGCGCGGAGAGCAAGACCATAAAACCAAGCCACATTTTCGCCGGCTCCTGTCTGCACGAGCGAAAGAGCTTGAAGAGGAAGCGCCAGTAGCTGCGGCGGTAATCGGAACAGATTCCCTGATGCCACATGGAAGAGAAGAGCACACGCAGATTGTAGGACAGCGGAAGGCTAGGAGGCTTCTGCACGGCGCGCGGATGCCAGACCTCCAACGATCGAAGTGCCCGATCAAAAAATGGGCTGGGACGGTATAAGCTGTCTAGCAGCGTACACAAGCCTCGCAGGAGCACGGGCAAGGGGAGGACAGTCCGGAAGTTTGGGGCGGTAAAGTTCGAAGTCGATTGGCTATCCTCAATCAGACGCCCTTCTCGCTTCATGCGATCGAACAAAGGCGTCGTAGGGGGCGCCTGCAAAAGGCCGGCCATTGCCCAGGTTATGCTGGTCTGTTCGATGAACTCCAATTGCCGGGCAAAGATCGTCTCATCGTCCGAGTCGAAACCGACAATGAATCCGGCGAGCACCCAGAGTCCCCGCTCCTGGATGGTGCGCACCTGCTCGACATTGTTCTTGCGCAGGTTCTGGAACTTTTTCGATTCCTTAAGCGCTTCGGCGGAAGGTGTTTCAATGCCGATGAAAACGTACATGAAATTGGCTTCGACCATCGCATCCATGAGCTCGGGACGTGCCGCGAGGTCGATCGAGGCCTCTGTATAGAACGAGAACGGCTGTTTGTAACGCTTCTGCCATTTGGCCAGTTCGAGCGAGAGCTGGAGCGCCTGATGATGATTCCCGATGAAGTTGTCATCAACAATGAAGACTTCGTTCCGCCAGCCCAGTTTGCGCAGGAATTCGAGTTCACGAATTAGCTGGGCGGGCGATTTCGCCCGAGGGCGACGTCCATAGATCGTGATGATGTCGCAGAATTCACACTGGAAAGGGCACCCGCGGGAGAACTGGACGGGCATCGAGGTGTATTTGTCGAGGCGCAACAGGTCGAATCGAGGCACCGGGCTGTGCGTCATATCGGGCTTGTCGGTGATGCGGTAGAAGGAGCGTGCCAGCCCTTGTTCGAGTTCCGACGCGATCCCGGGAAAGGCCTCTTCCGCCTCACCTACCATGACGTGGTCGGACGCACGAAGCGCGGCCTCGGGGTCCGTGCTCGGCCATGGACCACCCACAAATGTGCGCCGTCCAAGTTTATGGGCACGGGCAAGGATGTCAACGGCGTCAGCGCGTTGCGCGTGCATCGCGCTGACCATCACCAGATCTGCCCACAGCAAGTCCTCGTCCCTCAACTCCTCGAAGGCATGGTCGATAAGGCGGATCTTCCACGTCGCAGGACAGAGTGCAGCGACAGTGACCAGTCCCAGGGGCGGCGTCATAGCATGCTCCGGGATAATCTTCAAAACTCCTTCGAATCCCCAGAACGAGGGTGGGAAGCGAGGCCAGACCATCAGCACCTTGACGTTCGACCCCAAGGGCGCGAACGCGGGGCCGGCCGGCACATCGGCGGTGTCATTTGGGACCACGGGTGCGAGCACGGGCTGGGACACATTCGAAACAACCGGAAGCGGAGAACTGGGCGGCGGGAGCATTGGGGACCCTCCTTACTTGCTGGAGCAGCGGAAGCCGTGTTCCGCAGCACACATGACAATGCTACGCCCTAACTACCATCAGAACCGCTATCCCTCGAAGTCCACACCTGCTGCAGAACCGATTGAGAAGGAGGTATTTTGTGGGCAAGTTCAGTCGGGCAAGGATAGCTCGGATTCTCATCGATGTCACGCAGAGGCCTACTGGGCTTCAACGTTCTGCTAAAGTCGCGGCATCACAAAGACCGAGGTCGTACTGCGATTGCTCCGCACGTGAGCGATGAGGCTAGCTGTAGATATAGAATCCCCGGCCCGATTTCCGCCCCAGCCAACCGGCATCGACCATGCGAACCAGAAGCGGGCAAGGCCGGTACTTAGGGTCACCCATGCCGTCTTGCAACACTCGCATGATATCCAAACAAACGTCCAGACCGATGAAGTCGGCCAATGCCAGCGGTCCCATCGGATGCGCCATCCCTAGCTGGAAAACCTGATCTACAGCCTCAGCAGTGGCGACCCCTTCCATCACGGTGAACATTGCCTCGTTGAGCAGCGGCATCAGCACACGGTTGGAGACGAAGCCCGGAGCATCCTTAACTTCGACCGGTGTCTTGCCGAGATGTTGCGCTAACGCCTTTACCTGAGCGCAGACTTCAGAAGTAGTCTGCAAGCCGCGAACCACCTCCACAAGGTTCATCACCGGCACCGGATTGAAGAAGTGCATGCCGATCACCTGGGCAGGCCGCTTGGTTTGACCGGCAAGGCGCGTGATGGATATCGAAGAGGTATTCGATGCAAAAATGGCTTGGGGCTTCAGGAGGAAGTCGAGTTCCTGAAAAATCTCCTGCTTTACAGCAAAGCGTTCTGTCACCGCCTCAATTACAATATCGCAATCGGCAAGCGCCTTGCGGTTCAGCGTGCCGTGAATTGCTCGGAACGCCGCGTCTGCCGCGAGCGGGGAGATTTTTGCTTTGGCTACTTCCCGGTCCAAGTTCTTTCGGATCAGATCGAGGCCCCGGTCGAGGAACCGTTGCTCCACGTCACAAAGCAAAACTTCGAAGCCTGCGCGCGCGAAAACATGAGCGATGCCGTTGCCCATTGTTCCAGCACCGAGGATGCCGACAACTTTGAATCTGTTTAGGACCGCATCGTTCGGAAGTTCCTGCCGCTCGCTCGCTCGCTCGCTCATATGCAACTCCCATTTCTCCCCGCCGCAAAGAGAGCATCTTCATTGTGACGTTCTGCAATGCACAGTGTGCACCAGGCTATCGTACGTCCTGCATTCAGAGTGAGGGATCCAGTATGGGATGATTGCCGTTCGTGTTAACAGGGCCTAGAAGACGTGGACAAGAAGACAGGTGACGTTGTCCTGTCCGCCAGCTTGGTTTGCCGCTTCGATCAGGTTATTGACTATCTGTGCGGGGTCCAGTTGTTCGGGAGCTACGAGTTGTTCGGTCCCGTTCCCCGGCCGTAAGATCCGGGATATACGGTCATCGGAGAGTTCTCGGGTAAGACCATCGGAAGCGAGCAAATACATATCGCCAGGCATTGTCTCGAACTCCTGGATGTCGGCGGCTACCTGAGCGTCAGTTCCAACCGCACGCGTGATGACGTTTCGGAAAGGAGAGACGGCTGCTTGGTCCGGGGTCAATTTTCCCAGCCGCACCTGCTCATCGACTAGCGAATGATCTTCGGTAAGGCGCTCGAGCTTTCCCATGCGGAAGCGATAGCAGCGGCTATCGCCCACGTTCGCCACCCAGCCGTTCCGACCGCGCAAACCGAGCGCGACCAGGGTGGTTCCCATACCGGACAATTCCGGGTCGCGTTCCGCCCGCAAGTAGACGTTTGAATTTGCACAAGCGACAGCCTGTTGCATACGCGAGATTGTCAAAGGATCGGCACTCATCGCATCGAGCATTGTCTCAGCGGCGATGCGGCTGGCGATCTCGCCTGCAGCGGCGCCGCCCATTCCATCGCATACAACGAAATTGCCCACCGCTTCGGACTCATCAAGCTGGAAGGTGTAGGAGTCTTCGTTGGCTGGGCGCACACGACCCGGATGCGAAGCGCCGGCGGCCTCGTAGCCGGATTTCGACCGCCGTTCTTTCAGCATCCTAACCTCTTTCAGCCCCACTGATTCTAACGAATGGGGGAGCGAAGAAGCGACTGCGGTTTCTAGGGGCTGTTTCACTAGAATTTGCCGCCCTGCAGTGAGGCCAGTTTAGCTTCCGCTTCGTGGATCACCTCGTTGGCTTTCTCGTACTTCTCCGGATCCTCACCAGCTTCATTCCACATCGTGCGCCCTTGTTCCAGTTCGCGCTCCGCCTCGGCACTGTCAAGCTGGTCGGATTGCGTCGCGCTGGCTGCCAGTATTGTCACGCAGTCGGGCAGGACTTCACAGAACCCCCAACCAACAACAAAGAAGTCACGTTCACCGCCTTGGCCCCCATGCAGGCGCACGTGGCCTGGGCCGAGCTCCGCGAGTAGAGGTGCATGACCGTAAAGAACCTCGATATAACCAGAGCGGGAGGGAACCTCGACAGCATCCGCAGGCTCGTCGATCAGTACACGGTCCGGCGTCACTAGCCGGACTCGAAGTTGGCTGCCTGTCTGCGCCATCGCTAGCTCTTCATCTTCCCTGCGGCTTCGAGGACTTCATCAATGGTGCCCTTCATATAAAAGGCCTGCTCGGGGACGTCGTCGTGCTTGCCGTCAATGATCTCTTTGAAGCTGCGAACAGTATCCGCTACCTTGACGTATTTTCCAGGGGTACCGGTGAAGACCTCAGCTACGTGGAAAGGCTGCGAAAGGAAACGCTGCACCTTACGCGCCCGGTTCACGGTAAGCTTATCTTCCTCGGAGAGCTCGTCGATGCCGAGAATGGCGATGATGTCCTGCAGATCCTTGAAGCGCTGCAGAATGCGCTTGACGCCTTCGGCAACGTCGTAGTGCTCCTGGCCAACGACACGCGGACTGAGAATCCGCGAAGTAGACGCCAGAGGATCGACGGCGGGATAGATCCCAATCTCAGTCAATCCGCGCGAGAGCACAGTCGTTGCGTCCAGGTGAGCGAAGGTCGTCGCCGGTGCGGGATCGGTCAAGTCGTCCGCCGGAACATAAATGGCTTGGACGGAAGTAACGGAGCCTTTCTTGGTCGAGGTAATACGCTCTTGCAGCTCACCCATTTCTGTCGCGAGGTTGGGCTGATAGCCGACAGCCGACGGCATTCGGCCGAGCAACGTCGAAACCTCGGAGCCTGCCTGCGTAAACCGAAAGATGTTGTCGATGAAGAGCAGCGTATCGCTGCCCTGCTCATCCCGGAAGTATTCTGCAATCGTGAGGCCGGTCAAGGCAACGCGCAGGCGAGCTCCAGGCGGCTCCGTCATTTGGCCATAGACAAGGGATGCCTTCGATTTCTCCAAGTCCTTCAGGTTGATAACACCCGACTCTTGGAATTCATTCCACAAGTCAGTTCCTTCGCGGGTGCGTTCTCCCACTCCGGCAAACACCGAGAGCCCGCCATGCTTGCTGGCGACGTTGTTGATGAGTTCCTGGATGATGACAGTCTTACCGACGCCGGCACCTCCGAAGAGCCCGATCTTGCCACCCTTCAAAAAGGGCTGAATGAGATCGATCACCTTCACGCCGGTCTCAAACATTTCTTCGCTGGTGGACTGTTCCTCAAAAGACGGAGCTGCGCGATGGATAGGCCATCTCTCTTTGGCGTTCACAGGTCCGAGCTCGTCAACCGGTTCACCGATCACATTCAGAATGCGGCCCAGGGTAGCCGTACCTACCGGCACGGTGATCTGGCTGCCCGTGTCGAGGCAGTTCATCCCACGGACCATGCCTTCGGTGGATTCCATGGCGACGCAGCGGACGCGTCCCTCACCAATATGCTGCTCCACTTCCAAAACTACGTTGATCGGATGCGGGACATCGAAGCCATCGCTAGTAACCCGGAGCGCCTGATAGATAGGCGGCATCGTGGCCTCTTCAAACTGGACGTCTACGGCCGGCCCGGAAATTTGCACAACTTTGCCTATGTTCTCTGCCATAACTGTCTTTCCCGTTAGAGTGCGGCTGCACCACTAACAATTTCGATGATTTCCTTAGTGATCGCAGCTTGCCGCACACGATTCATCGTGAGCGTCAGCGAATCGATGATGTCGGAGGCATTATTCGTTGCCGAATCCATCGCCGTCATGCGTGCGGCATGCTCGGCTGCGACAGATTCGACCATCGCACGGTAGATCTGACTGGTGACGTATTGCCGCAACAGGCCGTCCAGTAACTCTGGCGGTGGCTGCTCATAGATATAATCCACTTCAGCCGTACCGAATTTTTCAGCCTCTTGCTTGGCTTGAGCGTCCTCTTCCGGGCCTCTGGGGCTTACTCCAGCGGTGGCTGCCGCCTTCGCCGCGCGGGCGCGTTCCTCGCGATCCATCTCTTGCGACTGCGCAATGTCTCGTTCGCCGATTTCGAGGATTGGGAGGATCCGCTCCACTACCACACGCTGCGAGATTACCGACTTGAACTCGTTGAAGACAACGTATGCGGCGTCAATCTCTTCGTGGATGTAGCGGTCGACAATATCTCCAGCAAGCTGCGCGACGCGATCGAAATTGAGTTTGTCGAGGATGCCGGGATGATCGCCTGTAACTTCGATCGGACCTTTGCGAGCTCCCCTCCGCTTTCGCTGCGGCTGCTGTTCATGATCCTCGCCGGCTTCGGCGCCGTCGAAGGTCGCAGCCGGGTAGCGGCGGCGGAACAGGTCGCGGCCTTTACGGCCAATCGTTTCGATGTCGATTTGCTCTTCGCTTTTGGCAGCGATGAAGCGAAAGGCAGCTTTACTGATATTGACGTTGAAGGCTCCGGCGAAGCCCTTATCGCCTGAAACAACAATCAGCGCGGCTGTCTTCTCCGGACGCGAGAGCAACAGCGGGTGACGAACGTCTCCTGTCGCGGGCTCGTAGATCTCAATGCGGCGAACCAACGAACGGATCACACTCGCGAGCATTGTGCCGTACGGGCGAGCCGAAACCGCTCGCTCCTGAGCGCGGCGCAGTTTGGCCGCTGAGACTAACTTCATCGCCTTAGTGATCTGCCGCGTGTTCTTTACGCTGCGGATGCGCCGGCGCAAATCGAGGACGTTTGCCATACCCTTCCTGAGTGCCTAACTGGCTGCTGAAAAACTAGTCTGCGGGGAACGAACCGTCTGTTCCTTGGGGTGCTCCGATTCGGGTGAAAGATCTTCTTGCGCCTCGCTTGTTGCTTCGGCGCGTTTTTCCGCAGCCTGTTAACAAATGCCTAAGCCGTGGTGCCGGTCTTCGCCGCTTCCTGACGCTCGGCGAGGAAATTCTGCTTGTACTCCGTGAGAACCGACTTGATGCGGTTCCTGAGATCGTCATCCAGCGCCTTCTTGTCCGTGATTTCCTTGAGCAGGCCAGAGTGGACCGAGTCGAGATACGGATAGAGTCCTTCTTCGAACGAGCGGATGTCTTCAACCTTGAGATCGTCCAAGAACCCGTTTGTTCCGGCGAAAATGATCACAATTTGTTTGGGTGTGGATAGGGGCGAGAACTGCGGCTGCTTCAAAATCTCGGTCAGGCGCCGGCCGCGGTTCAGCTGGTTCTGGGTAACCTTATCGAGATCGCTGCCGAACTGCGAGAACGCCGCCAGTTCGCGGTACTGGGCGAGGTCGAGCTTTAATGTTCCGGCTACCTGACGCATCGCCTTGATCTGAGCGCTGCCGCCGACGCGGCTCACCGACAATCCCACGTTCACTGCCGGGCGGACTCCGGAATTGAAGAGATCCGTTTCGAGGTAGATCTGACCATCGGTGATCGAGATTACGTTTGTTGGGATGTATGCCGAGACGTCTCCCGCCTGGGTTTCGATGATGGGCAGGGCCGTAAGCGAGCCCGCACCCTTCTGTTTACTGAGCTTCGCAGAACGCTCGAGCAAGCGCGAGTGGAGATAAAAGACGTCACCCGGATAGGCCTCGCGCCCGGGTGGCCGCCGCAGCAAGAGCGAGATCTCACGGTAAGCCGTAGCGTGCTTGGAGAGATCGTCATAGACGATGAGCGCGTGACGCCCATTGTCGCGGAAGTATTCCCCCATGGCCGTAGCTGCATAGGGAGCAATGTACTGCATCGGAGCTGGTTCGGAGGCAGACGCCGCAACGACGATGGTATAGTCCATCGCCCCGTAGTGCGAAAGGGTCTGGACTACCTGAGCAATCGAAGATCGTTTTTGCCCGATCGCGCAGTAGATGCAAATCAAATCGTTTTCGCGATTGTTGATGATGGTATCGAGCACCACGGCAGTCTTGCCGGTTTGGCGGTCGCCGATGATCAATTCGCGCTGACCACGACCAATCGGAATCATGCTGTCGATCGCCTTGAGGCCAGTCGCCATCGGTTCATGCACACCCTGGCGGTCTACCACGCCGGGGGCCAGCCGCTCGACCGGCGCCAACTGCGTGCCTTCGATTGGCCCTTTGTCGTCGATTGGCTGACCGAGGGCATTGACGACCCGGCCGATCATCCCGTTGCCGACAGGCACGCTCATGATCTCGTGGGTACGCTTGACCTGGTCGCCCTCGCGCAGTTCTGTGTAATCACCGAGAAGGACACAGCCCACCTGGTCCTCTTCAAGGTTCATGGCAAGGCCGTTTACGCCATGGGGAAATTCCAACATTTCTCCCGCCATCACCTTGTCAAGACCGTGAAGCCGTGCGATTCCATCCCCGAGGGAAATGATGGTGCCTACTTCGTCGACTTGAACTTCGGAGCCGTAGTTCTCGATCTGTCCCCGGAGAATTTCAGTGATTTCGTCTGCTTTAATCTGAGCCATACCTTTATGATTCCGATCCGTTGCTGAGTTCGCTTGCTTATCACAACTGGTTTGAAGCGCATTTCGTATCGGTCGACACCGGAGCCGGAGCGCAGTTTCCCGGCTAGGCAGGGTGCATACAATCGAAGCTCGCTCAGTCCGCCATCAGACTACTCTTAAGTCTTTCCAAGCGTCCTCGGACCGAGCCGTCATAGACGGTACTGCCGAGGCGCACAATCACACCGCCAATCAGCGAAGCATCTTCACGAAAGGTTGCGCGAACCTTGTTTCCCGCCAGAGCCGCTACCTGGTCCTCAAGAACGGAGCGCTCCTGCCCGTCCAGAGGCCGTGATGAAATGATTTGCACCTCGGAGATTCCCAAACGGCGGTTCATCTCGAGCCGAAATTGCTCCAAGATCTGACCGAGGGAGATCAGCCGCTCGTGTTGAATCAAGACGGCAAGGAAGTTTCGCACCTTTGGGGCGGCGCCGACCCGGCGATTGACTGCATCCAGAACCTCCACTCGCTTCTTGGCTGGAAGGCTTGGATTCAGCAAGATTTCCTGGAGATCTTTACTGCCGTGAAACGTCACCGCAAAGTCTTCCAGCTGCTGCAAGGCCTGCGCGGGATCAAGCTTGCTACTCTCGATCACGTCGGCCAAGGCACGCGCGTAACGGGCTGCGAAGGCCGACATTAGCTCCGGCCTCCGTTGCGCGCTTCCGCGCGTATTTCCTCTGCGAAGTGGCGAACCAGCGAACGGTCATCTTCCGCATTCAATGAGATCATGCTGGCGGCCCGGTCGACTGCGAGACCAGCAGCAAAGCGCTTGAGTTCGCGCCGTGCCGCCGAAGCTGCCGCAGCAATCTCCTGCTCGGCAGAGCTTATGATGCGCTGCCTCTCGGTCTCTAGCGACGCTTTGATGCGCGCTTCCTCTGATGCACTCTCCTGCTCTGCCTGCTTTCGGATGGCTGCAATGTCCTCGTCCAGCCGGGCGAATCGCTCCTCTACCGCCTTGAGGCGCGCATTCGCCTGCTCAGTCGCAGTACGCGCTTCCACGAGTTGCTTTTGAATGTTTTCGCGTCGCCCGCGCAGGACACCAGGCATCTTCTTGAGGAGGAAGAAGAGTAGGGCCGCGGCCAGAATGCCGAAATTGAGGTATTCAAAGACTCTGGCAGCCTGCTCCTGACCGAGATGCAACCACCTGGCAAGGGCGCGAACGGATGGAGAATGACGATATACGGAATTGTCGTCTTCGTCCTCTGCGGCAACCAGGTTCCCGGATTTGGCAGTCCGCGGGGCCAGAAACGTGCCATTAGAGGATTTCGGCCGGGAATCGGCGTGCTGTGCAGCGGCAGAAGCGCCGGAGTTGCTTTGTGCGAAAAGCCCTAGAGGAGCCGCAGCAACCAAGCTCAAGGCCAAGAGAAATGCATAGATGGAAGCGGAACGTTTCAACGGCTGCTCCCCGAAGCCACGAGGTCGGGCGGAAGTACTACCTTCAAAATTTCGCGTGCGAGTTCATCTGCGGAGCTTTCCAGCGCGCGACGAGCGTTCGCGGACTCCATGTCGAGCGCTTTCTTCGCTTCGGCGATCTTTTTCTGGGCCGCTTGCTGAGCATCGGCGAGGGCACGTTCGCGCTCCCGGTTCCATTTGCTGAGGCGCGCTTCGCGAGCATGGAAGATCTCAGCGCGGGCAGCCCGAACCTTCGCTTCATATTCCTGCGCCTTCGCCTCAGCGGCGGCAATCGCCTGATTGGCGTGTTCGACGGCGCCCTCGGTGCGCTCCCGCCGTTCATTCAGGACGCGCGTCAATGGACCGTAGACCAATACCCGATAAAGGATAACTATAAGAAGAAAAAGGAGGATCGTCGGTACAGAGCCGAGCAGAAGTCCGCCGAGATCGTTAAGAGTCTGGTCCATGGGTTACGTAAGGTATAGGAGTCCTGGATGACGGAAAGCCGCCAAATTATAGCTGGACCTCTGTTTGTAACAGAGGCGAAATTTGGGTGTCAAACGTCGTTGGATGCCATTGTAATGACGAGCTCATAGTTTTTTGACTTCGACGCCCGAATTCCGTTGACGCAGACGGCCGCAGGCGTAAACTCAAAATATCATCTCGACCCGGGTCAGGGTCAGACGGGCCGGCATCGTGGGACGTCGCACCGCTCCCCCATCGCCGGTCCGTTTCTATTTTGCGATGGATTTCGCCGATCCACGATGGCGATAGCGCTGAAAGCGCCCTAGCAAGGACGCGGGGCCGGTAACCGCCAGATCGACCCAGTCGCCTGAAAAGTCCCGCTTCTGAATCAGAGCACCAGCCTCGAGCGCTGCGAAGATAGCGCCCTCCTGCTGCGGAATCAGGAATCTCTGTTCAACAAGCGGATCCGCAGTGAGAGCGAGGTCGATCTGCCCCAGCAATTCATCGATACCCGCACCGGTTTGGGCGGAGATAGCAACCGACCCGGCGCCGCCACCCGAGACAGAGGGGTGCAACAAATCCCTCTCGTGCTCCGGCAACAAGTCGATCTTGTTCCAGACTGTGATCCGCGGCTTGTCCGCTACACCAAGTTCGCCGAGAACCTTTTCTACTTCCTCCGCATGCAGCTCGCGCATCGCACTCGATACGTCCTGGACGTGAAGCAGAACCTCGGCCTTCTCCACTTCCTCGAGGGTGGCCCGGAAGGAAGTGATCAGGGTGTGCGGCAGGTCGCGGATAAATCCGACCGTGTCCGACAAGAGAACTTTGCGCCGAGACGGCAAGAGCATTGCGCGCAGCTTGGGATCGAGCGTGGCGAACATCCGCGGGGAGGCCAACACCCCTGCACTGGTCAGCACATTAAACAAGGTGCTCTTGCCGGCATTGGTATACCCGACGAGCGCGACCGTGGGCACTGGAACAGCTTCCCTTCTCTGCCGCTGCTGTGTCCGGACCCGGCGAACTGCATCCAGCTCCTTGCGCAGTTGTAGGAGGCGCCTCTGAATCCGTCGCCGGTCGGTCTCAAGTTGGGTCTCGCCGGGTCCGCGGGTACCGATACCGCCACCGAGTTGAGACATGGTAGCTCCCCGGCCAGTAAGGCGGGGCAGCATATACTCCAGTTGCGCCAGTTCGACCTGAAGCTGACCTTCTCTGGTCCGGGCGTGTCGGGCAAAAATGTCCAGGATCAACTGGGTGCGATCCACGACTCGAGCGGGCAACGCACGCTCAAGATTTCTCAACTGGGTGGGGCTGAGGTCGTGATCGAAGAGAATGATGGAAGCGCCCGCGGACTCAGCAACGGCGGCAATCTCTTCAACCTTGCCTTGTCCCACGAGCGTCGCCGGATCGAGGCGTGACCTCTTTTGAAAGATCTCGGCGGCAATCTGCCCTCCCGCGCTCCGCACCAATTCGCGGAACTCCGCGAAAGCCGAGTCGGCATCCGAAGCAGACTCTATTCGCCGCGTGTGGTTTGAATCTGCTGACGAACCTTCAGGTGAACCGTGTGGCAAACCTTCTCTCGAACGCTCCGGCAGGCCTTTTGGAGCGTTCCTGTGCGGAGCTCTAGATTCGCTTTCAAGAAGCGCCGGTGTCGAGCGCTGTGCCAGGGCCTGCTGCGGCAGGGCCTGCTGCATCAGGGCCTGCTGCGGCAGGGCGGAAGGAACCTGGGTGTTCTGAACGCTGCTGTCACGTGACGACAATTCCGATTCGACTTCCGCCAATTCGCGCGTGTGCGGATTTACAAGCTGGGCAGCCTGCCGCGCCAAGGTTGCGGAGCGCGGGAGGGCACGGGCCCGTCCGGTGAACTCCACGCCTACCAGGAGGGCACGATCTGCCGGCGATGCGGTTGGGTTCAGACTAGCCTCATTTGAAGGAGGCATACGACGCTCATCGTCCTACTAGGGTCCAAGGAGCCTTCTTGGAACGAAGACAGTTTCGACCTTCGCAGCTTGTTTGCGACCGCTAAGCGACGAATGGAGCGCGTTTGGGAGGCGGACTGCACACAGCTTTCCCGGCCGCGTGTTGAAGCTGTGGCCGCGGACCATCGCCTACCGGTTTCACCGGGAAGCAGGAGTTACTTTCCAGATGCAGCCGTGTCGGCCGTGGAAGAGGCGGTACTCCCTGCTGCTGCATGCCCCCCAACAGCCCCGGGTACATGAGCCGCAGCGGGAGGGCGATGATCCGCATGCAGCACAGACCGATTGCTTACCACGGTAGAAATGGCGTGTTTAAATATCAGCTGCTCCTGACTGTTGTTCTCGAGCAATACTGAATACTTATCGAAGGACCGAATCTTCCCTGTGAGTTTAACCCCGCTGACGAGATAAATCGTGATCGGAGTCTTATCTTTGCGAACGGTGTTAAGAAACGTGTCCTGGATGTTCTGCGCCGGCTTATTGTCCATGTGCCGATCTCCTGCTTTTCGAGATTTCGTTCAGTTGTAGTACCTAAAATCGAGCCGTGCTGCTGAAGGGAGAGTGCAAATGCACGCGGCAAAAACCCCTTCCTTAAGAGTCTACAACGCCAGCCCACATCCAGCAGAGCTTGATCATGAATTAGTCAACGGAAGAAAAGTTTCCCTCGATTAGATGCAGGCCGCGCTATCCGGGCACACCAAAATTCGGTGCTACCATAAACGTTTCGGTGGCCTTTGAGAGAAGCGGGAGCATTTCGCTCCAATGCTGATTTGCTTGGCAATGTCTGCTGAGTCGCTTCGCTGCATCCTGTCTCACGACAGAGATTGCTCCACCGCACATTGTTCCACTTTGGAGCGTGGCTCGTCTGACTGTCCCAACTCTAGACCTTTCGCGGGAATACCGCGTCATCGGACCGTTGCTCCTGGAGGCTCTGGAGCAGGTCTTGTCACAGCAAAGGTTTGTCTTAGGCGAGCAGGTAAGTGCTTTCGAGCAGGCGGCCGCCAAAAAATGCGGAGCCCGCCGGGCAATTGGCTGCGGCTCTGGTACGGACGCTCTTTGGCTCGCCCTCGCTGCAAGTGGCATCGGGGCAGGCCATGCTGTTCTGACAACGCCATTTAGCTTTTTTGCGACTGTGAGCGCCATCCTGCGGTCAGGCGCTAAGCCCATTTTGGCCGACATCGATCCCGCAACGTTCAACTTGGCTCCGGATGCAGTCCGCGAGTGCTTGCGCTCTCGGGCGGGTTCCGCGATTCGCGCACTGCTGCCCGTCCATCTCTATGGCCAGCCAGCAGATTGGGACAGTCTCCTCGCAGTTCAGCGGGAGTACGGGAAGTATGATCCCGCAAGCAATCGCGGATTGGTGCTGATTGAAGATGCCGCACAAGCATTCGGAGCGACCTGGGACTCGCGCCCTGCCGGCTCTCTGGGGGAAGCCGCCGCATTCAGTTTCTACCCGACGAAAAATCTTAGCGCGTGCGGCGAGGCCGGAATGGTAACGACGTCTGATGATCAAATTGCCCAGCGAGTACGGATCCTGCGTGCGCACGGAATGCGTCGGCGTTACTACCACGAGGTCATCGGCTGGAACAGCCGGTTGGATACGATGCAAGCCGCGATTCTTCTGGTCAAACTGCGTTTTATCGACGAATGGAACGAGCAGCGGCGTGCACTGGCGGAAAACTATCATGCTTTGTTTGCCGCAGCCGGGCTTGCGGAGCCAGGCCCTTATCCCACTGATGGAGTGGTCTTGCCAAAGACGTTGCCGAAAGCAAGACACATCTTTCACCAATACGTCGTTCGAGTGAGGCGGAGGAACGAGTTGAAGAGTTTCCTCGAGGCGAACGGTGTCGGCTCTGAAATTTACTATCCCGTGCCGCTGCACCTGCAACCGGCTCTGGCGGAACTCGGTTATTCGCGAGGCAGCTTCCCGGAGAGCGAACGTGCTGCGGAGGAGGTACTAGCGTTGCCGATGTTTCCGCAGCTTACCCGGGACGAACAAACGGAAGTAGTCGACCGCATTGTAGACTTCCTGAGCTGAAGGGCTCGCAGGTCGGCAAGCCGGCCGGTCAGCGAGTCAGCGAAAGCGGTCATTGAACGTTTGCTTGGACCTCTTCAGCTTTTCAGGTTGAAGAGCCGAACGCCGGCTAACCTCCGGTCTTACTGTGATGTTGATGGGCTGCGTGTTTGGCCGCCGATCGCGCGTAAGCGGGAGAGGCGAGAGGCAGGGTTGTTGGCGGGGAAATCCGCTTCACGATAGGTCCTTCCAAAGCAAAGCGCAACGTCTCGGTCCGAGTTGGCCCTGCCCCTCCCGATTGGGGATCGGCGGTTACTGGATCGCTCGTGGCAACACGAATCGCGAAAACCGGAACAGGCGGGCCTTTGTCTATCTTCTCCTGCGTAATGTGTACCGGGAGGTAGCCCTCTAGATTGCGCTGACGATAGGCTGTTTCATAGCGATGCTTTCTTACATTCCAGGTAAAGACGCGAATTTGATCGAAGTCGTACGGAAGCCCGTCTTTGTAAGCGTTCAGCACAGCCAGATAGATAGGTACCTGCTTGTCCGGCAGATTGGATTCAGAGTCATACACTTTCGTCAGCAGATAGGCGCCGACCATCCGTTGCCCTTCTGAGTAGCCACCGATTTCATCGGGCACATCGACGTCCATGCGGCGTGCGAGTAACCAGCCGATCTTCCCTTGACTGTCCCGCACCAGCCACCAGTCTTCCATCGGAACTGGCGGAGTGTCTTTCGGGGCATCTGTAGCGCTCACCGTCGACATCTTCCCTAGGTTGGGGCCTAGGTTGGGGCCTAGCCTGGGGCTTAGGCTGGGGCTCAGCCTGGGGCCTACTTTCGCGGGTTGGGTCTTGCCGGACGGCATTCCAAGCGATTTCTCTTGCTGCGCCACTGCCGGGGCCACCGGCTTAGGCGGAGGTAGATAGCCTGGACCTTGTTTCGGGACGGAGGCTCGTATCAGAAGCTGTAGCTTGTCATTCTCAGGCAAAAGGTAAAAGCGTTCTGAGTCGCGGCCAGGTTTCAAGTGCAGATAGAGCGCATCGCGCAGAACGCCGGTTGCAACGACCGGATCGTCTTGATGGTGTTGCTTTAATTCGACGAACTGGTTGAAGACCGGCTGCTCGATCACGAGATGCTGTTCAATCCAGCCAACTTCCCCCTTACCTGTCTTTACCTTGAGAAAGCGCCGGCCTCTCTCTACAACTTCCAGGGGATCACCGTTGCTTACTAAGGCTACGCGGGTCGAAACCGCAGCGACACGGTCTCGCAGATAGGTCTGTTCCGCGACGACATATGCAGTGTCCGCCTTGGCATGCTCGCCCACCCGATTACAACCGCTCGTAGCGAGCGCAATAAATAGCAATATGAATATGCAACTTGACCAACGGAAGGGGCGAATCGTCGAGCGGAGAGCAAAACGATGAGAGGCTTGAATCACGGGGAAGCCCTATAAGAATAGCATCACCCGAGAGATGCGGCAGGTTTACAAAATTGTTCAATTTCGATTCGCTTGCCGTTGCTCATCCTTTCTATGACGAGAGCTGGGAGCCGAAACGAATTCCAGACGCATTCTCTCCTGCGCGGCCCTAGATTGAAGGGCATTCGCCGCTCTAACTAGTGCCTGTTAACAGGCCCTAGATTAATGGGTTGCCACGATGGCCTGAGGGTTGGTGGGATCAGTGCCGGTCGAAGCTGAGGTACCCGCTGTCAGGGCGCCGGGGGTCGACGTCGAATACTTGAAGAGCTGGAGATCGTTGTTTCCGCTCGAGCCGTTTGACCCGGAGTTGATAACCGCGAGATATTTTTTGCTGCTATCGTTCGCGAAAGCTATCGGCAGCTGCCCCACCGAATTGAACGGCGATCCCGCGATCGCCGTCAACTGCCCTGAGCTGGCATTCAGCGTGAAAGCGCTGATGTTGTTGCTGCCCTTGTTGGCGACGTAGACGTAGACGCCGGTCGGGTCAAGGATCACTCCTGTGGGACCAGAGCCCACAGAGTAGGGAGATCCCGTGATCTCGGTCAGGGCACCATTCGTTCCAATGCTCAGAACACGCAAACCCGTATTGATCTCGGCGAGAAAGAGAAAATGCGAATTGGGATCGCTGGCCAGACCGTAGTCGGCGGGGCTGGTTGATTTGCTGGTAGGCGGCAGGATAGTGGCGGCGCTACCCGTACTCAAAGCTCCGCCGGAACCCAAGGTGAGGACTTGCACCCCTAAAGCTGCCAGGGAAACATAGACGATCTGGTTGTTCGGAGTGATCAACAGACCGGTCGGCGTCAACACCGTTGGAGTTGTTCCCGTTCCGGTGAAGAGGTTCAGCGGGGAGCCGCTCACGGCGGTTAACAATCCCGTGCTGCTGGCGATCTGGTAAATCCCGATTCCCTGGGCTTGAGTCGACGATCCTAGACCGGCCGCGAGTAGATAGGTACCGGTGGAATCGACTGTCAATTGCGTGGCGATAACATCCTGGGCTACCGGGTTGCCGTTGTTCTGGACAGTGAGTGCTCCGTTGCTGCCGATTGCATAGAGATAGATTCCATTCGATGTGCCGGCGTAAAGAAAGGTGTTCTTTGGGGTCAGAGTGAGAGAAAGCGCCGCCACGCCATTGTTGTAAGGAGCGTTGGGCAGGACCGAAAGAGTACCGGTGCTCGAAACGGCGAATCCTGCAATGAAGGTATTGGCGCCATTTGCGACATAAACACTGTCGCCGGTATTTGTAGGGGTGTTGTTGCTGCTCTGCTTAGTAAAGAAACTGTCGCAACCCATAAGACCCATGAGGGGGCAAAGCAAAACGGACAAGCCACACAAATTCAGAATCGCCCGCGAGCGGCTTTTCTTACTGGGCATCTTTCCTTCCTTGGAACGCATACGAATAGACGGGGTGGCGTCGTCCCACGCTCACATTCGACCGATGACAGCACGCCAAAGTGCGGCCGCGTTGGCAGCCGCGCCACGGACAAAGTTCCTACCCAGGAAAAGTTTCACTCTCGTCAGACGGTGCATCGAGGTGCACGAATCTTCCGGTGGTGATCCCGCAAGGGCTCGGCTTCACAAGAAGCAGCCAGGGCACGGTGAAGCATCGATTATACTTCGCCCAATGACCCGGTCCTTGCGCTTGGTTCTGATCGCCATCACCCTTGGCACGTCTGCCTGCCCATTCAAAGGAGCCGAAACGAACCCGGCGCCCGGGGGGAGTTCTGCCCGATCCCCTCTCTGTCTGCGCTGTGTGGAGGCAGATATGGATTTTCTTGCCTCGGACGAGATGCATGGACGGGGAAGCGGCACGCGCGACGAACACGTGGCCGCGCTCTTTGCGGCTTCTCTCTTTGCGGACTTCGGTTTGCAGCCAGGAGGCGACAATGGAACCTTCTTGCAGAAAGCGCGCCTGCCCGATCCGCTGCCCGAGCGTTCGCTCGAACGGATCAAAGGGTTCTCAACGGAGCCGCGCGTCGAAACGTGGAACGCGGTCGGTATTCTGCCCGGCTCCGATCCCCTGATGCGCAAAGATGCCATTCTGCTGACGGCACACCTGGATCACCTCGGCGTCGGACCGGCGAAGGGCGATGACACGATCTACAACGGTGCGGATGACGATGCCTCAGGCACCACGGCGGTCATCGAATTGGCCCGGGCGCTTTCTCGAGGACATCGGCCGCGACGGACGATTCTGTTCGTCCTTTTTGGTTCGGAGGAGATCGGCGGCTTCGGCAATCAGTACTTTTTGGCACACTCTCCGATACGGCTTGAAAGAATCGTGGCGAATCTGGAGTTCGAGATGATCGGCCGGGCCGACCCAGCGGTCGCGCGCCAGGATCTTTGGCTCACGGGCTTCAACCGGAGCGACCTTGGTCCGATGCTGGCGGAACACGGCGCTCACCTTGTCGCCGATCCACATCCTAAGGAGAACTTCTTCCAGCGGTCGGATAACTACAGTCTGGCGCGGAAGGGTATCATCGCGCAGACGGTTTCAAGCTTTGGGCTACACACGGACTATCACCAACCAAGTGATGAGCTTAGCCTTATCGACTTCGCCCACCTGGACGCTTCGATCGCCTCGATGGTGGGACCGATTGACTGGCTTGCGAATACACGCTGGAAGCCCCAGTGGCGGCCGGGCGGTAATCCGGCGACAAGCCCTTCGCATTGACATGATGTCTTACTGGACTCTAAGTAAAAACAACGTGGATGAGCTACATTGCCGGTTTTGTTTGCGGGTAGGCAGAAGTAGGGCTAGGGCCATCTAACTTGGATTAATATTCGCCTAAATAGGGCAACAAATCGCGCGGACGACCGCATCGAATCAAGTAATTGAACAGGCAAATTCTGCCACTTCCCTAAAGCTGTAAACGTACCTTCTCCTTGTCAAAGTGCTCGGCTGTGACCCCGACACGCACGAACATCGTTGACGACTCGGAGGATCGAATGATCCAGCCCCGGACCGATTGCAATTCTTCCCTCTGCCGCCTACCGATTCAACCGATTGAGTGTAGAAGCGCCAACACTCTTCCTTACAAAGCGTTCCTCAAGGAATATGTTGAAAACAATCGTCCAGTGATCATCGGCGATGCTGTACCGGAATGGAATGCCCTACGCGCCTGGACTCCGGAGTTCTTCAAGGACAGGTTCGGTTCGGACACTGTGGAGGTGACTTATGGCGTGAGTATGCGGTTTGCCGATCTGATCGATGCGGTACTCGCCTCGACCGCCGAAAGACCGGGACCCTATCTTCATAAAGTTCTTATCTACCATCACATGCCGCAACTCCTCCCTGATCTGATGCCGCAGAATCCGTACAGTTTTCCGCGTCGTTACTGCAGTCCGTTGCTGCCCAGGCGCTTCCGCCATCCGGATGGATACCTCAAGCTCCTGATCGGTGGTCCCGGAGGCAAGTTCCCCCTGATGCATTTCGACGCGGACAATGCGCACGCGATGATCACGGAAATCCATGGGGAAAAGGAGTTTGTGCTCTTTCCTCCTAAAGATACCCCCTATGTCTACGCGCATCCCCAGTCACCTCACACCTCTCAGATAGAGAACATCGATGCCCCAGATCTGGAGCGATTCCCGATGCTGACGCGCGCGACCGAGTACCGTGGAACGATCCATCCAGGCGAGGCCATCTTCGTCCCCTGTGGCTGGTGGCACTCCGCACATGTGGTGACAACGTCGATCTCCGTCTGTGCCAACATGCTGGAGGCCTCCAATTGGCAGGGCTTTATTGAGGAGTCTTGTCAGCTTCAGAATGGGGCAATGCCGAAGGTAGCGGCCAAGCGGTTCTATTTCCATACTGCCGGAGCAATCATGGACGCGGCCGAGAAGCTGCAGCAACGGCTTCCGGGGGCGGCAATTGCCAGGAGTGTCTCGTTTCTTGCTCCAATGTCCAGCAAAGATGCGCCGGTTCGGGAAGTTCACTACCCCAGAGCGGCCTGAGGCGGGTGCTCTTGATGGACTGCAGTGGCTGTCACCCGACGACCCTGAGTATTCGTAAGTGCAAACCTTGCATTGCTAACAAACCTTGCATTGCTAACCTAAGATCCCAGGTCTCAAAAGCGAGACCTGATTACACCCCGACCCCCAACGTGCAAGGACTGTCGGCTGAAAACTGAGAACACAGAAGTGGGGACTGAAGACTCGACAAACAGGCCGGGTTAGGATTGCGGAGGGTTTTGCTGGCAATCTGCGCAGACGCCCAAAATGTCGATCGAGAAGCGCTCGGCGAGAAACCCCCCGGGCAACTTGCCCGGCTTTTTCATAAGTTCAAGCTCCTCCTCGTCGATGTCAGAGATTGACTTGCACACCGTACAGACGAGGTGGTGATGGGGACGCCGGTTCATCTCCACCCGCAGGGAACCGTGATGCAAACTGACCTCGCGAAAGATTCCGCTTTTTAGAAACAGATGGATGTTTTTGTAGACGGTAGCGAGCGAGATGGAAGGAATTTGCTCTTTGACGGTCAGATAGACTTCTTCAGGACTTGGATGACCTGGGGTGCTCTTGAGCACCTCAAAGAGAACCTGGCGCTGATGGGTCATCGCGATGCCGCAGGAGGCGCACAGTTCGCGAAACTCCTGGACCTCCGCATCGCTCATCCTGCTAGGATGAGAGTCAAGAATTCATCTGTCAATCAATTATTAAATCGCCAGATTCTAAAAATCGACTGTATTTACGCGAGTGGATTCCTCGAAGCGCGCGGCGTCTCGCGATCAATTGGGTTTGTCAGGCGAGTTCTTCAAAAAGCGCTCGTCGACAGGCTGCCTGCCCTGGAACCCCGAGTCGACGGAATGCCAGTGAGTAATTCGGGTTTCGCCGAGCTTCCAGCAAAGCAGCA
Organism: Acidobacteriaceae bacterium; assembly: GCA_036500845.1. Lineage (GTDB taxonomy): Bacteria > Acidobacteriota > Terriglobia > Terriglobales > Acidobacteriaceae > PALSA-350. The sequence goes on along the minus strand of DASYBJ010000115.1, from coordinate 14,263 downwards.
CAATATCGTCGCCGAGCCGGCACGGGAAATCGAGCAACCCGCTATCAAGGTCCTTGACTTGAACTCCGATGGAGTCAATCTCCTGAACCGCATCTTTGACCTGTTGCACGGAGGTATTCAAGGCGCTGCGCTTGCGTCCAATTTCGACTGGGTCCAGGCGCATTCCCCCGGAGAAGAAGACGCGTTGCCCGAGCTGTTGCAGTTCCTCTTCGCCTTCCTCGGCACTGTTTTTGGCCTCGATCGCCCGGCGCAATAAGGTCTCAAGTATGGGCAAGAGCGACTGCGCTTCGTTGAGAGAAAAAGTCTTCATGGATCAGCCAACGTCTCCATCGCGCCTAGGCATCAGATATCCCGGTTTAGGGGCAGATATCCGGTTTACGAGTGTCAGACCTCCAGCATACGGTCCAGCGCCACCCGAGCCCAGTATTTCACGTCATCGCGAACTTGGATGCGATTTACGACGCGCCCCTCCAGCAAATTCTCAAGCGCCCAAGCTAGATGATGAGGTGAGATGCGATACATGGTCGTGCACAGGCAGCCAGTATCGTCGAGCGTGATGACCTTTTTCCCTTCAGAGGCGAAGCGGTTGGCCAGTCGATTGACGAGGTGGATCTCGGTCCCCACGGCGAATGTGCTGCCGGCGGGGGCATCCTCGACGAGCTTGATGAGCCGCTCGGTCGAACCGAGCGCATCTGCCTTTTGGCAGACCTCCCAGCGGCATTCGGGATGGACGATCACCTGAATTCCCGGGTACTTCTGGCGAACCTGATCGACATGCCCCGGCAAAAAGCGCTGGTGCACCGAGCAGTGCCCCTTCCACAAGATCACCTTCGCCCGCTTGAGGCGGACAGGGTCAACGCCGCCGTTGATCTGGTAGGGATCCCACACCACCATCTCGGCGAGCGGAATGCCCATCGCAAAGGCAGTGTTGCGACCTAGATGCTGGTCGGGCAAGAAGAGAATCTTCTCGCGGCGCGAGAAGGCCCATTCGAACGCTGCGGGTGCATTCGAGGAGGTGCAAACAAGCCCTCCTCGCTCACCGCAAAAGGCCTTGATGGCCGCCGCAGAGTTCATATAGGTCAGCGGCATCACCTGATCCTCGCCGAGACCGGCCGTCTCAAGCGATTCCCAGCAATCTTCGACCTGACCGATCTCGGCCATGTCTGCCATGGAGCAACCGGCATTCAGGTCCGGCAAGATGACCTGTTGGCCGCTTGCGCCGAGAACATCCGCGCTTTCCGCCATGAAATGGACACCGCAAAAAATGACGTAGCGGCTGCGGGTTGCCGCGGCGATCTTAGAAAGCTTGTAAGAGTCGCCGGTTGCATCCGCAAAGCGAATGACCTCGTCACGTTGATAGTGATGGCCGAGAAGGATCGTCGTATCGCCCAGCTTCTCACGGGCTGCGGCGATTCTGCCGTCCATGCTGTGATCGGGTAGAGCCAGATAATTTTCGAGAGAGCAGCTTGTCTCCGAGTCTGTCGGGACAACTTCATGGGCATCGACAGCGTGCGCGAGACCCGCGATTTCATTCACCAATATACCCACAGCAATTCCGCCTTCAGTCCTACTCTTGTCTTCGAAAAGAGGGGACGGGGATGTTGAAAGCAAACACAGGCTGCAGCGGGTTCACCGCGACCGATCTTCGATCGCCCAACCCGCGGGGATGTTGCCGCCCTGTGTTACAAGATGCATCGACCGCCACAGCGGACACAATACTTACTGCAGCGACAGAGGCATCTGTTGTTATTGTAATACATTCTTCACATTGGGTGTCCGAGCTAAACTGTTGATCCTGTGAAGGAAAGCTGCTGAAGGAACCGCCTTTCCGGTGATTTGTGGCGCTTGGGCGCCGCAGGTATCATGAGACTGCGATGAGTTTGCCCGATACGATTTTCATCTTTGCGTTGGCTCTGGTGATTTTTGGCCCGAAGAAGTTGCCGGAAATCGGGCGCCAGCTCGGCAAACTAGTTCTCGAGTTCCGGCGCGCCAGCAACGAGTTCAAGATGCAGATTGAAGAAGAGCTGCGCACAGCCGAGGAGCAGGAGCGCCAGAAGCAGCTCGCGGCCCAGGCCGCCGCTGCTTCTGCGAATGCGCCTGCAGCCGCGACTGTGACCTCCGCAGAAGCCTCTCCGGAGGCCTCTGCAGCCCTCACCATCCGGCCCCCGAGCACCGGAACCCAGGTGAGTGCGGAGAGCCCATCCCAGGCTTACCAAGGGGAAGAACCAGCCACCGCTCATGAAGCACTCTCGCCCGAGCAGCCATCCGTGACAGTTGCAAATCAAGAGGGTCTTGAGGAACACACAACCAATCATCATGGCTGATATCGTCGACCGTGCCCGGGCAGCAGTGAACGAGAGAACAGAACTTCCGGGCATGAGCCTGCTGGAGCACCTAGAGGAGCTTCGCAAGCGCCTCATCCACTCGGCCATCTATCTAGTAGTTGCCTTCTTCGTCGCCTACACCTTCCGGGAGCAGATCTATGCCTTTATGCAGCAGCCAATCGTTTCCGCGCTCAAGGCACACAACCTGGATACGCATCTGGTCTACACCAATCCGGTGGACATCTTCAACCTGTACATCAAGGTCAGCTTTCTTGCGGGTGCGATTCTGGCTTCTCCTTTTGTGCTTTACCAGGTTTGGCTCTTCATTGCTCCTGGCCTCTACCAGAAAGAAAAGCGTTATGTTGTGCCCTTCATGGCCGCGACAGTCGGTCTGTTTCTCTCCGGCGCATTTTTTGGCTATCACTACGTCTACCCGGGCGCGCTCAATTTCCTGATCGGCTACAGCAGCCAATTCAGACCGATGGTGACCGTAGGTGAATACACCGAACTCTTCATGACCGTAATTCTGGGATTGGGGGTCACGTTCGAACTGCCGATCCTGGTTTTCTTTTTGGCTCTCTTCGGGCTGGTGAGCGCGAGGTGGCTGTGGCGCAATGTTCGCTACGCGATCCTGATCATCTTTATCATTTCGGCGATCATTACGCCGACACCCGATGTTTTGACGATGTGTGTCTTCGCCGCGCCAATGCTGATTCTTTACCTGCTCAGCATAGGAGTCGCATACATGGTTCACCCGTCGCGCAGGGACAGGCTAAAGGCTTCTTGATAATGCTTGGTCTGCCCGGCATACGCCGGACCTGTCTGGGGCTTGCCGCCGCCGCGCTCTTGACGCCCAGGCTGGCGGACGGACAAAGTCCGAGAACTCTCCCTCAATTCGATGGCAACCGTGCTCTCCAATACACAAACCAGTTCGTCGCCGCGGGGCCGCGCTGGGTAGGCGGCGAAGGCCATAGCAGAGCGGAAGCCTTCCTGCGCCGGCAATTCGTCAAGGACGATCTCGAAAAGGATACGTTCACGGCTTCAACGCCGGCCGGCGTTCAGCAGATGACGAACTACATCGTGAAGTTTCCCGGTAAGAAGGACGGCATCATCGTACTCGCAGGTCATTACGAGACAAACTATCCGCTGCGAAATACGAGCTACGTCGGCGCGAACGATGGCGGATCGAGCACGGGCCTTCTGGTGCAGTTAGCGAACAGCTTTCGTGGAAAGAAGCTCGATGGATACAGCGTCTGGCTGGTCTTTTTGGACGGGGAAGAGGCTTTTCAGGAGTGGTCCCATTCGGATTCGCTGTATGGCAGCCGGCATCTTGCGGCAAAATGGGAGAGCGACGGCACTGTGAAGAAGATCAAGGCATTTCTCTTAGCAGATATGATCGGAGACCGCGACCTCGATATCGACCGCGATACGAATTCCACGCCCTGGCTCTTGGACTTGGTTTACCAAGCTGCATCGAAATACGGCAACCAGTCCTATCTTTTCAGCCGCGAGAACACGATTGAAGACGATCACTTGCCGTTCGTCGAGCGGCATGTTCCGTCGGCAGACATCATCGACATCGACTATGGATACAACAACTCCTATCACCACACAACTCAGGACACTATGGACAAGTTGAGTGCCAAGAGCTTGACGATTGTGGGCGAAGTCTTCCTGGAATCGATCCAACTCCTCAATCAACGGTGAGCGGCATGGGTGGGATGCGGAGCGTGCTCCCTTCTCGCGCCGCGGTTCACTCTGGCAAAACAAAGGCATCCTTGAGTTGACGCGCATGGGGCATCGCAATCGTGAAAGCGCTATAGCATGAGGAGATGCTAGCCGGAGTGCCCATCGCTTACTGGATAGGCTTTCACGTTGTCGTCCTGGGGCTCATCGGATTCGACGTCGCGGTACTGAACCGTGGCACGAGACCGGCGCGAACGCGCACCAACGCAATTTTCGTTTTGTCTCTGGTCGCACTCGCAGCCTGCTTTGGCGCATGGCTGGCCCACTTGCGCGGCCAACAGACAGCCTTGGAGTTTGCCTCGGGCTACCTGATCGAGCTCTCCCTTAGCATCGACAATCTGTTTGTCTTTTTGGTGATGTTTCGCTCCTTCGGCCTGGGAGTTGCCGAACAGCGGAAGGCTCTCGTCTTCGGGATTCTTGGCGCGATCGTCATGCGTGGGCTCTTCATTCTCGGGGGAGTCGCGCTGTTGAATCGATTCCATTGGATCCAGTTCGTCTTCGGTGCTTTGCTCTTGATCGCAGCGTTTCGACTTGTGCGGGAGAAGCTGCAACCGGTCGATTCGGAAGACGCTGGCAAGGAAACGGGCGGAAGGGGCAGCAAACGGCAATGGATCCAGCGGCAGGCCATGCGTTGGAAGGGCAACCCAAAGCGGATCCTGCTCTCTGCAATCATCGCCGTTGAGGTTGCCGACGTATTGTTCGCCTTGGATTCAATTCCTGCAGTTCTGGCTGTTACGCATGACCTGTTTGTGGTCTACACGTCAAATATCGCTGCCATTCTCGGTCTCCGCTCTCTTTACTTTCTGTTGGCCGGTATGATCGAGCGGCTGCGTTTCCTTCACTTCGGATTGGCTGCGATCATGGCGTTTGTCGGCTGCAAGATGGTTCTCTCGCGATGGGTCGAGGTACCGGTCGCAGTCTCTCTGGGAGTGATTATCGCGATGCTAGCTGTAGCTACCGCAACTTCCCTGCTGTATCCAGCACCGGAGAGGCGTCCAGTGGAGTCGAAGTGAATTCGATGAAGCGCACGTGGTCCCGAGAGATGACTGAGTGCTTCTGGAAATGCAGATCATCTTTTGCGGGAAAGTCGTTGCGGAAATGTGCTCCGCGGCTCTCTTCTCTGGCCTTTGCGGATCGAACGATCTGTTGCGCAATGAGGTGCAGATTGCGCAGCTCGATGGATGAGCGATCCAAGGCAGTTGGCAATTCTCGCCGTATCGTCTCTAGCTCGATCGCGGCCGCATCCAGGCCCTCCCCATCGCGCAACAAACCGACGCGACGCCACATGAGCGTCTGCAGGCCGGACCGCAACGCATCTACGTTTGAGCTCGATGAGGATTGAATCGGCATCTCGTAGCTGACGCGATCGCGTGGAGAGGCGGTCTCCTCGAGCATGAATCTGGCGGCTCTCGCGCCGAACACCAAGCCCTCCAGCAGGGAGTTGCTCGCCAGGCGATTGGCTCCGTGCACGCCTGTACAGGCTGCCTCGCCGGCAGCATAGAGGTGAGGCAACGAGGAGCGGCCATCCACTCCGGTGCGGATGCCGCCCATCAGATAGTGCGCGGCGGGGCGAACCGGGATGAGATCGCGGCTGAGATCCAGATTGTGCTGAAGGAGAAACGCCGAGATACCAGGGAACCTTGCATTCACATCCATGCCGGTCACGTGCCGCATATCCAAATACACAGGCAAAGTCTCGTCGGGTTTCGATGAGAAACCTTCTCGCGTAATGGCCCGGGCAACCACGTCGCGCGGCGCGAGCTCGAGCAAAGGATGATAGCGCTCCATAAAGCGCTCCAGCCGGGCATTGCGCAGATACGCTCCTTCGCCTCGCAGTGCTTCGGAGAGCAGGAATCGCGGCACTCCGGGCAGACTGAGAGCGGTGGGATGGAACTGGTAGAACTCCATGTCTGCGACTTCCGCACCGGCACGGCAGGCCATCGCGATTCCGTCGCCAGTGGCTACGCTGGGGTTGGTGGTATCGCTGTAGACCTGGCCGGCGCCGCCACTAGCCAAAAGAACCGCGCGCGCAAGGACGAGCGCAACCTGCCTGTCGGGCCGGAGCATTGCGACTCCCCAAACAGCACCGTCTTCGACCAGCAGATCGATCGATGCCGTATATTCGCGGAATTCGATTTGCGAGAGGGCTCGCGCGCGCTCGAAGAGGGCCCGGCCAATCTCCCGTCCGGTGGCATCGCCATTCGCATGGAGAATGCGCGAGCGGCTGTGGGCACCCTCGCGCGTCATCATCAACCGGCCTTCTTCGCGATCGAAGTTGGTTCCCCAGGCGAGCAACTCCTCGGCGCGCAAGGGACCTTCTTCCACCAGGATTTCGGCGGCGGCAGGATACACCAGGCCGTCGCCCGCGTTGACCGTGTCTTCGTAATGGAGCTCTACGTCCTCGGCGCCCCCGAGCGCGACAGCAATGCCACCCTGGGCATACTGCGTATTGGATTCGCCCAGTTGCTCTTTTGTCAGAACCAGCACGCGGCCTGCTTGCGCGAGTTCAATCGCAGCTCTGAGTCCCGCGATCCCCGCGCCGACTACAACAAAATCCGCGACTTCCGTGAAAGCCATGGTTCGAGGGTACACCCGTAGAAGAACGTTTTCACCAGTGGGGCTCACGCCATCCGAAACGCTTCGGCAGAGGGTCAACCGTGCGATACGATGAGTTGACGCATGCGGACAATCAAGGTAACTACAGGCTCGGGCGAATACGCGGTTTCTATCGGAAGCGGGCTGGTGGATTCGCTCTCCGGCCGTCTGAACAAGCTCCTCGGCAAAAAAGCTAAGCGCATCTTTGTGCTCACCTCGCCTGAGATCTGGTCGCTCTGGGGCACGCGCCTTCAGAGATCTCTGCGATCCACGTATGTTGGGGCTGAAGAGCCTGTCGTCCTCTTTCTGCCGAGCGGGGAGAGTTACAAGAAGTTTGCTCAGGTGGAGCGACTGGCGACGGAGATGGTGAGCGCGGGCGCGGACCGGTCTTCCCTGCTGATTGCCTTCGGCGGCGGAGTTATCGGCGATCTAGGCGGCTTTCTTGCCGCCATCTATATGCGCGGCATCGACTATGTCCAGATACCCACAACATTTTTAGCCCAAGTCGACTCGTCGGTCGGCGGCAAGACCGGCGTGAATCTGCGCACGGGAAAGAATCTGATCGGCTGCTTCCATCATCCGCTCGCAGTGTACGCAGACATCGATCTCTTAGGCACGCTCTCGCAACGGGAGCTGCGCGCGGGCGTTTACGAAAGCGTCAAAGCAGGACTGATCCGAGATGCTGCGCTTTTCCGCTACTTCGAAGCGAATCTGCCGTTGATCGATACGCGTGACAGCGCGGCGATCGAGAAGATCGTTGCCGCGTCCGTACGCATGAAAGCCGAGGTTGTCGGAATCGATGAGCGAGAGGCTGGCCTGAGGATGATTCTCAATTTCGGGCACACGATGGGGCATGCGATTGAAGCGGCCAGCGGTTTTGGCACGCTGCTGCACGGTGAAGCGATCGCCTGGGGCATGCTTACCGCTCTCGCCATCAGCACTTCGCGCAATTGGTTGAAGCCGGCGGATGCCGCGCGCGCAGAGCGAGTAATTCGTCACTTCGATCCTCCCGCTGTGCCTGCCTTGCGCCCTCAACGCCTGCTCGATGCAGCGTCGAAAGACAAGAAGAACCGTGCGGGTGTCCGCCGTTTTGTATTGCTCAAAGGCATCGGCCGGGCAGTGGTCAGCGAAGACGTAACTGATGCCGAGATATTGGCTGCTCTGCAGTTAACGCTTGCACCGGGCACTCAGGCTCGGCACAAGCGAGCCCGGACTCGATGATGCATGAGACTCGAAGCGCCGGCGCTCGTCCTAAGGGAACCGACGACGAGCAAAGTGCCGCGATCGCAGTCCGGGAGATGTTCGACCGCATTGCTCCGCGTTACGATTTGCTCAACCACGTACTTTCTTTGAATATCGATCGTCTTTGGTGGTGGCGGACAGCGCGGCGGTTCCGAGCAATTCTCGCGCAACCCGATGCACAGATTCTCGACGTGTGTTGCGGGACCGGGCACATGTCACTGGCCCTGCTTCGCCGGCGGCCGAGGAACGCGCAGCCGATCCTCGCAGCGGATTTCGCACACCAGATGCTGCTGCGCGCGGCAACGAAGCTAGTGGCAAGGGGCGCCATGCTTCTAGAGGCCGACGCGCTGCATCTACCGCTGCCATCGGCTTCTATCGATTTGTTGACCACGGCTTTTGGGTTCAGAAATCTTGTGAACTACCGCAGCGGCCTCAAAGAGTTCCACCGCGTGCTGAAGCCTCGGGGAGAGCTTGCCATCCTGGATTTCAGCGAGCCTAGCGGAGTCCTCGGCAAACTCTATCATCTCTATTTTCGGCACGTCCTGCCCAGGGTAGGATCTGCAGTCTCGGGCGTCGCGGGTCCCTACCAGTACCTTCCCTCTTCGGTTGAAAAATTCCCCGCGCCTGGCGAAATGCTGGAGAGTATGCGTGCAGTTGGATTTGGCGATGTTACATGGACTCCCTACAACTTTGGCGTCGCCGGCCTCTATCGGGGAGTAAAGCAGTAGAAATCGGAACCCCGGCGGTTGTAGGCTTTTCTTTAAGGAGCCTCCTGGCAGATGCGAGCAACCGCCATATGGAAAAGCGATCAGCAGTATGAGACGCGTTCGGAGAGCGGCCATAAAATCCTAATCGACGGCAGTCCCACACATGACGGCGGCCCCAGCCCGATGGAATGCGTACTGATGGCTTTATGCGGATGCACTTCAGTGGATGTAGTGTCGATTCTCCAAAAGAAACGCGAGCCGTTCACGGGTCTCACTGTTTCTGCAATCGCCGAGCAGTCGCCGGCGCCGCCTCGCGTCTTCACTCACATCAAGTTGGTCTATCGAGTTTCCGGAAAAGTTTCATCGAAGGCGATGGAAGATGCGGTTTCTCTTTCAAAGAACAAATACTGTTCTGTTTCCAAGATGCTGGAGAAGGCGGCTGCCATCGACTTTGTAATCGAATACGCAGACGCGGGTTGAGGCCATGATTCAGTTCTTCAGGTTGATTCTTGCGGTGATGGTTTTGGCCATTGTTGCTTTGGTTTCGGCAGTGACTACCATGCATTTCGCGATCCATGGAGCTGAAGTTCAGGTTCCCGATCTGACCGGTCTGGGCATGGCCGATGCGGTACACAAGACGGCAAGCGAGGGACTGAACCTGGGCGTCGAGAACAAGTACTACAGCATCGATCTTCCTGCCGGCAGGATACTCTCGCAGTCACCCGCTCCGGGCACGGTTGTGAGACGCGAATGGCGGGTGCGCGTGACCGAGAGCCTGGGCCCGCAACGAGTAACCATTCCTGATGTTGTCGGTCAGCCGGAACGTGTTGCTGCGCTTGAGGTACGCAGAATGGGACTCGAGATCGAAGAGACGTCGCAGATGCCGTCAGTCACTGTTCCCGCAGGGACGGTCATTGCGCAGAACCCCGAGAAGGGATCGCAAGGGGTGGCGCGTCCGAGCATCAGCCTGCTGGTTTCCACCGGTTCCCCCACTGCGGGGAATGCTTTCGTGATGCCACAACTGGTGGGCATGACTTACTCCACTGCTGCGAGCATCATTGCGCACGCTGGTTTTAAGCTTGGACCGATGGTCGATGACGACAGCGCGCCCGCGCAGAATCCGGACAAGCCGACACCCGATGCCCCGCCTGGCCTGATCATGACGCAGACACCGGCTGCCGGTCGTCGCATTGACGCGAACACGTATATTGCGCTGACTATCTCACAATAGCTGGTTTCTGGATAAATTGCGGTAGCGTATTTCGGACGGGCGGAAAGCTAAATTAGAACCAACATCCATTTTTTGAGGGCTAACGGATTTTCGTCTCTATTTCTGCTCACATAGACGAAATTTCATGTCGATTTCGCCTGTCGCACATAGGGCTCTTGCTGCCGAATAGTAGTTGAAGGGGTCACTACACCAAACGACAATAATCGTGTAGCCGCTGTCGACAAGTGCTGGAACCTGATATCCCCAGTTACAACTGTTTCCCAATCCGCCGTGAAGCAAGATGACGGTTGGACCCGAACCGTAAATGGAATACGAAATATTCGCGCCGGCATGCACCCACGTAGCCGTCCCGCACGGCCTGGGGCAACGGCTTTGCCCCGGCTTTTTCAAAGCGACTCAGATCATCATCGTAGCGACTCATTGGGCTCCCTCGAAGACCACACAGATTTATTAGAAATAACATCGCCACCATCAGGCAGTGAATCAATTGGCGACTGAACATTAACCTTCTTACTCAATGTCACGAGGCTCTATGGTCACGAGGCTTTCGCCTCTATAGTCAAGTTGTGGATACCACGTTGCCCCGCGACCCAAGGTGTCAGATCGAGAATCGTCCACAAAGGATCGAATGTATGTACGTTGCTCTTTCGCGCAACGAAACACGTCAGAATTTCAACGTGTTGGTTTACGGTGACGATAGGCCCGTTCGCGGCAGTGGTTTATTTGTAGGTGAAACAGGTGTTGAGGCCAATCATCACTTCCTCCCGCCACGGGAAGAGACTTCTTTTCGATTTACCGAGGGGCGCTATACCTTAAACGTCTTCGCGCGTCTGCTCGGCGACTCTAGTGACATACACCTGTTCTCCCAAACGCTAGAAATCTCGCGGGAGACAGCTAATGCGCTCGCAGAACCACACGCCGGTGTGTATTTCGATTTGGGGGCCTGACTCGTCCAGATATTGCCGCATGTTGAAACGCGGCCACCTTCGCCGTCACCGGAGAAGTTTCTTGAGGCATTAGGGCTTCGCTAACCTTCCTTGCCCCGCGTGACGCCGCCCAACCGTGGTAAAAGCGAAGCATGAACTTGAACACTGTACAAGAGATTGAACGCGCGATAGACGCTCTTACGCCGCCGCAACGCGAAGAACTCGATCAGTGGCTTGACCAGCATTATCCGCAGCCAATTGATGAGCAGCTTAAAGCCGACCTTGACGCGGGCCGCATAGACAACCGCATCAATCGCGCCTTGGCCGACCACAAGGCCGAAAAACCCAATCGCTTTCGCGGCACAGGTGCGGTTGTGCCTAGGGCCTGCGGGTCGCGGAAGCGCAGCGCATGCGATTTAGGTCAATCGGATGGCCTCACCCAGGCCTGTATGTTTAAAGCCGTTCCTGATTGACTCGGAACTCGGCGATCAGCGGCAGGTGGTCTGATGCAATGAGTGCCTTCCGACCCCGCCATAGCCTGGTCTCCTTAAGCTCTAGTGGAGGCTCGTAGTAGCAGTGATCCAGGGTCAGGAGCGGCAGCAGCCCTGGAAAGGTGCGAGGGAATCGCCACTGGTGTTGGGGGCGGAAAGTTTGGAAGTTCGTCTGGAGTAGTCTAGTCGTCAGCCCTCGCGTCCATTCGTTGAAATCACCGAGCACCAGCCGCGGACCATTCAGTTCCGGGTGCCCGAGCACCTCTGCGCTCAACAACCGCCTCGCTTGATAGCGCCGCTCGATAAGGCCGGTACCCAGATGCACGTTGAAGACGTGGAGCGTTTGGCCATTCTCGAGATCAATGTCCGTCTGCAACACGCCGCGTTCTTCGCGTCCCTTTTGTGTGAGTTGGTGGTTTCGCCAGTCTCGCAGGGGCAAGCGCGTGAGCGTCATATTTCCATAGCCGCCGCCACGCAGCGGCCGGTTCGCTCCGAAGCACCACGCATACTCAGGCAATGCCCTCGCGATCTCTCCGGCCTGGTCGAAGATGCGCGGGCCATCCGGCGCATCCACGACCTCTTGGAGGCACAGTATCTCCGTCTCGAGCTCCCGGATTACAGCGACGATCCGTTCCGGTGACGTTTTCCGATCAAAGCCACGGCACTTATGGATGTTATAGGTCGCTACGCGGAGTCGGTTTGGATCTGCCATTACTGCTGCCGCTCGATGATCCATCCCAGCAGCTCTGGTGCGCGCTCCGTCACAGGCCTCCGGCGCCACTCTTCCAGCGACACGCGCCGGCTTTCGCGGAGATCGGCGGACATGTCTCTCTCCAGCCTGTCCGCGAAGGCTGTATCGCAAACCGCGAGGTTTACTTCGTCGTTCAGACCGAACGATCGGTTGTCGAAGTTGGTCGAGCCTACAACTGTCCACAGGTTGTCGACGCACAGCACCTTCACGTGGATCATCGCTGGCTCGTACTCATGGATCTCTGCGCCGGCTTCTAGAAGTGGTCCGTATCCGGCGCGGCTGGTGCTGCGCGTTACCAGATGATCGCTCTTACGCCCCGGCACCAGGATGCGTACCTTCACGCCTCTCTCGATCGCCCGGCACAGCTCATTCGTTAAGCCCTTATCTGGAAGGAAGTAAGGCGTGGTAATCGAAATATTTCGCTTTGCAGAGGCCAACAGAAGTTGGAATAGCACTCGGGCACGCGTCGATCCGCCTACTGTGGGAGTGCTGTTGACGACCATCGCGGCTGTCTTGTGCGGGAATGCAATCTCCGGGAAATACGCTTCGCCAATCAACAGCTCGCCACACGCACCCAGCCAGTTTTCCGCGAAGGTCGCCTGGAGATTCGGCACCGCTTCACCCTCCACACGAACCATGGTGTCGCGCCACCGCGGATGCCCATGCACTCCATGGAACCAATTGTCCCCAATTCCCGCGCCGCCGATAAACCCGATCTTGCCGTCCACGATCAGGAGCTCACGGTGCGTGCGGTTATCCAGCCGCACGAGACGATGCCAGGTGGGCGGGTTATACCAACTCACCTTGCCGCCAGCCTCGAGCAACGGCCGAAAGAATGCCCGAGTCACGCGCAGGCTGCCAAACGCGTCCAGCACGACATTCACCTGCACGCCGGATCGCGCCCGCTCTGTCATCGCTTGGAGAAATAAGGAGCCGATATCACTCTTCTCAAAAATGTAAGCTTCCAGGTTGACGCTCCGCTGTGCCCCGCGGATCGCCTCCAGCTCTGCCGGATAGAAAGATGGTCCGTTCGTGAACACCTCGAAGCTGCTGGATCGGCTCACCTTTGCGTCCGCTAGAGATTCGAGCAGGTTGAGGAAACCCGGTGAGTCGTTCGACGGCAATTCGTCCGCGGACCTGATCTTGTACTGGGGAATCGGCCCGAAGAGGCCCGCCAGCAGCAAGGCTGCCACGACCGCCAAAGCAATTGCACCCAGCAAGAAAAGACTGGTCGGAATAGAGACAATGATTAACAAACAGTGCAAGAGAGCAAACCTCTCGATCGGCCATTTCTCGGGATTCGGCCGCGTTCATCCCACCTCACCAGAATAAAACCCCGCTCGGCTCATGCAACTTGGATGCGCGCAATCACAGTAACGGGGAAGGCTCCGGACGGCTCTTCTTTACCGATGAAGGGGTGGGCAAGGCAAGATAGTGACGGCGGATTACCACGGTGTAACAGCGAAGGCTTTCACTGCTACCACGTCGGATTTCATGTTCAAGACCGATGGCAAGCAGGCGATGCATTACTGAATGATGAAGTACAGGAAGAGCTAGCCGCCTCAACTCGCAGCGATTCGACCGCAACATCGCAGACATCTGACGCAGCGATCAGCCCATCTTGATGCCGTGTTCACCGATGACGGTGAACGCTGATAAGAGATTGGCCGTCCCAAGAAGTTGCCGGACTTGTTTGCCAAGATTCATTAGCTCTAGCTCGCAGCCTGCTGAGCGAGCGGAGACGTATAGCCGGGCGAGCGTGCCGAGGCCCATGCTGTCCATGCGGGTAAGGTCTGTCAAGTCCAGCACGATTCGTTTGGTATCCGGGAGTAGTTGCTTGACCTTCAGATAGAGAAGATCGTTCACACCCGCCACCAGTCTGCCGTGACATCGGACAATAGCAGCCTTGCCGACACGCTCAATGTCAATCGTGAGGAGACTCGCGGCTGCTTGGTCAGACATCAGGCGTTGCCCTCTCGAGAGATGCCGAGATTATACAGAGGGGCTAGAAACCGGCATTCGGTGATCCTCGCAGATTGCAGTTCAAGCACGGCACAAGATAAGCACGAACAGAAGCGAAGCCCAGATTTCGAAGTCGAGATCTGAGCTTCGCAAATCGCTGTGGAGGATTGGTTACTGGTCGTTGCCCATGGTCAGTTCCGTGGAGACAGGTTTGAGGTAGCCAAAGAGGCCGCCTGTGCCCCGGTCAGTGCCGGCGGTGAAATAGAGCTCGGAGGCGGGTGAGCCGGC
>DASYBJ010000114.1:0-6620 GCA_036500845.1 Acidobacteriaceae bacterium | reverse complement strand
GTTTCCGCTTCTCACTACGGCAGCCAGGACACCTAGTCCGTTCACAACTCGATCATCGAATCTCATGGATTGATGATACCCAGTCATGAGCAAAATGCGGATAGTTCTGGCGCTTCGTCTTGGCTGGCTGCGTCAGATGTACAGGTCGTAACAGAACGGAGATCGCAGCACTCATTGACAGCGCTCTCCTGCTATCGAAAGGCCTGGAGGAACCGAAAATGTCATTCTTGAATGGATGGAGGGCCATAATGTTTTGCATGGTGGTAATAGGAGCCGTTGCTGCGGGGCGGGCTCAAACGGCGGGATCGAAGCCGATCAACGAGGCTCTGACTTTCAACGGAGATGGAGCACAGCGCTCCAGAGAAATACATTGGCCGGATGGCTTTTACCCGGAGCAGGCAGAGCTGTTTGCTCACAACGAGATTGTCGTTCACGCATCCTGCGAGAACGTCTTCGCCAACATCGTTGACGCTCAAGCGTGGCCTTCGTGGTATCCGAACTCCCAGAATGTCAAGCTGCTGAACACCCCGGATGGAAAGCTCCATGAGGGAACGCGGTTTTCGTGGGACACCTTCGGTGTCCACATTGAGAGCCGGGTGCATGAGGTCGTTCCGAACAGCCGCATCGGCTGGTTTGGCGATGGTACTGGGATGAACGCCTATCACACGTTCCTTTTGTCGAAGACGGACGAAGGGTGCCATATCGTGACGGAAGAAGTTGTAAAGGGGCCCGGCGCGGTCGAATTCCGCGAGAAGCAGCCCAACGCTATGCACGAGGGACATGATCTCTGGCTGAGCACCCTCAAACAGCGCTCTGAACAGTAATTCGAGGGTGGACGAACAATCGCCTATTGGACTTCTGTTCCCGTGCCACAGGTCTGGAACTTCCATCCTAACCATCACTGTTTCACCATCAACCTCGCATCCGCGAACAACATCTGGAGAAATGAAGGAGAAATAAAATGTACGCAATCGTGGGCATCACTGGAAGAGTCGGCAGCGCCATTGCAGAGAATTTATTGGCGCAGGGCGAGAAAATTCGCGCGATCGTTCGGAATCCTGAAAAAGCAGTGCGCTGGAGAGACCGCGGAGCGGAAATTGCGGTCGCGGACGTCGACGATCCGAACGCACTGGCATCCGCATTCGAAGGAACGGATGGCGTGTTTCTCATGGTTCCGCCGAACTTTGCGCCGGCTCCCGGCTTTCCCGAAACGCGCAAGACTCTGGCGTCCTTTCATGCGGCTCTCGCCAAGGCTCTGCCGAAGAAGGCGGTATACCTTTCCTCGATCGGAGCCCAACAGACCAGCGGGTTGGGACTTATCACCAGCTTGCATCTGCTGGAGCAAACGCTCGGAGATCTGCCCATCGCCCACGCATTCCTGAGGGCTGGCTGGTTCATGGAAAATCACGCCTGGGACGTTACTACAGCGCAGTCAGAAGGAAGGATCTTCTCTAACCTGTATCCTTTGGATCGCAAATTCTCCCTGGTTGCTTCAGCTGACATTGGCAAGGCCGGGGCGGATGTCTTGCGTCAGGAGTGGACAGGCACTCGGTATATTGAGGTTGCCGGTCCCGAGCAGTATTCCGCCAACGATATCGCACGAGCATTGAGCACTGCTCTCGGACGTACCATCGAAGCGGTTGCCGTCCCGCGTGAGAAGTGGACGGAGTTCTTCGTCGGCCAAGGCATGCCGGAAGGCCGGACCGAACCTCGCGCCGAGATGGTCGATGGGTTCAACTCAGGTTGGATTCATTTCGGTGTACCCGGCACTGAACACATCACAGGCACTACAAACCTAACGTCGGTGATTGCAAAGCTCGTGGCAAACGGCAGTCGCGAAGCATAACTGTCCGAAGACTCGAGTGATCGACAAAACAAACAGGACCCGAAGACGTTTGTCTCCGGGTCCTATAAGACCGGACTCGCCGTCATTTCTGAGCAACGACGGTTTGCTGGTCACTTTGCCGCGTTGCCTGCTGCATTCGAGCCCTCTTCTCGACCTTCGAAGTTCTGAGCTCAACGCTGTTCTGAGTAGACAATGAGAGAATTTCCCTCAGGAAATATTGGTTGCCATATCTGGTAAAGACTAGCTTGCCGATTTCCGATTTCTTTCCATCGGGGGTAGTCGTTGCCATTAGCTTGATGTATTTCGCGCTGTTCTGAATCACGATCAGGAAAGGTGTCTCCAAAGCAATCGTGTAATTCCCAGACGGGAGCAGCTTGTTGCCCACGGTGAAGTCGAATGGAACAACTGCTTGGAGTGTACGATCCTGCGCCGATACACTGCCGACTGTTACGAGGTTTGCTAGTACGAAGAGTGCGATTGCGGTGATCCGTTTCATCACGATGTCTCCTTTTTCCAGGCGCCTTCTGTCTGGGCTGTGTCTTGGGGCTTCTCGCAGCGAAGCCCGAACTGAATTTGCTTTCCCAACTCCCGGAGGACCCTTACTGCGCGAGCACGCTGTTACACGCGGAGATAGAGCATGCGCCACGCCAAAGAAGGCCGGGCCCTCGACGAATTCCAACCATCGATCCCCTTGTTGTATTTACAACCGGATACGGGTGACATAGTAGTTCGCGGATTTTGATTACACCTCGTGCGGCTCAGGCTCTGGTATCTAAACGGATACCCGCGAGTAACCGTTCGGTTCCGTCGATCCCGATAACAAGATTCATCGACGGTTCGCAGCCGGTTTCGCTACACTGGGACCGCGGGAGGCTCCGATGAGGCCGAGGCTCATTGCGATTTCGGGTTCATTGAGAGGGACCGTTCGAGAGCTAATCGATGGCCACATTTCCATCGGCAGAGGGGACTCCAATCGCTTTTGCCTGATCGATCAGTCAGTCTCGAACAAACACTGCACAATCCAACAAGTGGACGATCGCTATGAGCTAGCTGATCTCAACAGCGATAACGGCACTTTCGTGAACGGGCTTTGTGTTCGACACAAAGCGGTGGACCACGGTGACACGATTCGTGTCGGCGACTCCGAACTCGTCTTTCTGATGTACGAAGGCGAGGAGGCTGAGATTTCCAAAGTGTGTCTGACCGAAGAGCCTTCAAGTTCCGAACTGAAGACGATTCGAGTGGATCAGCCAGCACAGCTACCGACTCTTGGAGTCGAAGTGGGCCGCATGGCACGCGACTTGGCTGCATTGTTCAAGATCAGCAACATCGTCAATTCCATACGTGACGTTGGGCTTTTACAACGCGAACTCCTCCAGCAAATCTTCGAAGTGATACCTGCTGAGAATGGCGCCATCGTGCTGCTCACTGATCTCGATAGAGAACCAACCTCCATCTGCAACTGGAGCCGGCGGTCTGGCGGCCAGCAGCCAATCACGATTCGACGCGAGCTGGTTCACCGCGCGCTCTGGGAGCGGTCAGCCATCTTCACGAACGCAGCTCCAGACTCGAACGAAACTCAGAGCGTGCTCTGCCTCCCACTCCTAGCTGTGGAAAAGACACTCGGCGTCGTTTATCTGACTTCGTCCCAAGCTGCCTCTCCGTTTCGCGAAGATCACATTTATTTCCTCAGCTCGGTTTCCCGAATAGCGGCGGTAACGCTCGAAAATTTACTCGCTCTGAATGCGTTGAGCGCCGAGAACCAGCGACTGAAACAGGAGCTCCACTCTGCCAGTAAACTCGTGGGCGAAAGCCGGCAGATTGGACGAGTCGAAGAATTCATTGCGCGAGTCGCGCAAGCTGATTCCACTGTGCTGATCCGAGGAGAGAGCGGCACGGGTAAAGAATTGGTCGCGCGCGCGATCCATCACCACAGTCCGCGAGCGGAGCGGCCTTTCGTCGTCATCAATTGTGCTGCAATCCCAGAGGCACTACTGGAAAGCGAATTATTCGGATACGAAAAGGGTGCATTTACCGGCGCGGTCGTGATGAAGAAAGGAAAGCTCGAGGCGGTGGAGGACGGAACAGTATTCTTCGATGAGATCGGCGAGCTGGCTCCGTCGTTGCAGGCGAAGCTGCTACGAGTTTTGCAGCAAAGGGAATTCGAACGGCTGGGTGAGAATCGTTCCGTCGCGTTCACGGCCCGGGTGCTTGCTGCAACTAACAAAAATCTTGAGCGAGCAATCAAGTCTGGTGAGTTTCGACAAGATTTGTATTACAGACTCAATGTGGTCACGATTACCGTGCCTCCCCTGCGGGAGCATCGCGATGACATTCCACTACTCACTTTGTACTTTGCTGCGAAGTATGCTGAAAAAAGCAAGCGTCCGTTCAAAGGGATTTCGCCGGAAGCGCGCACATTGCTGATGAATTATAGCTGGCCAGGAAATGTCCGCGAATTGGAGAACGCAATCGAGCACGCAGTTGTGCTTGGCTTGACAGAGGAAATCCTTCCTGAAGATCTCCCGCTTCCCATCCTTGAGGAGCAATCCGCAGGACTCGCGGGAGCGCGATACCACGCTGTCATCAACCAAGCAAAAAAAGAGCTGATCCTGAGCTCGCTTCGAGAAGCAACTGGAAGTTATCCCAAGGCAGCTCGATTGCTGGGCATTCATCCGAAGTATCTGCATCGGTTAGTCCGGAATCTCAATCTGAAGTCTGAGTTGCGCTGACTAAACCACAGAAGTACGACCTATGGATGGTTGAAGAGGCACATGTCATTCCGATTCGTTGTGCATGCCTGCTGATTACCGGTGTCACCCCAACGCGAATTCCGAATGTGGTCTTTCACCCTTTGCGTCACCTCTAAGAAATAGAGGGGAGATTAGCAAGAATAGGAGGGAGACGACCTAATCTCTAGGGAAGCTGGAGTTGAAATCCGGTCATGCCGTATATTCCTCGAAGATTCTTTAGGATGCAGTGTGGTGCTTCTCTCCTGAGATGAGATCAAAATGGGTTGGCTGGCAACGATTCAGGTGCTGCTCTCCATCTGTAGCTTTTAAGCTACAATTGACGCAGGCGGGCTCTTCTACAGGTCGGTGGGGATGACATGCAAGCGCACCCACGGCAGGTAGAAGTCTATGGGACTGTAGACGGCCACTTCCCTTATGACGAGTGGCTGGATGGGCTTCGTGATCAGAGAGCCCGATATTCTATCCAGAAGCGCATCGATCGTGTTGAGGAGGGCAATTTTGGGGATTGCAAACCGGTCGGAGAAGGCGTTCACGAACTCAGAATCGATTTTGGACCCGGATACCGCGTCTATTTCGCCGAAGATGGACCGAAAATAGTTTTGCTTCTTTGCGGTGGAGACAAAGCCGACCAGAAACGCAACATTCGAACCGCCATAAAATACTGGCGCGACTACAAGAGTTGATCATGCCAAAAAGATCTAGAAGTTTCAAAGTGGGTCTCCATCAGAGGCTCCAAGATGACGCCGAAGCGCTCAATTATCTACAAGTCGCATTAGAGGACTCCATTTCAGCGTTTCTAGTCGCTCTGCGGAACGTCGCTGATGCGCGACAAATGTCTCGTGTGGCGGCGTCTAGCAATTTAGATCGCGCGAATCTGTATCGCATGTTGAAAGAACAAGGAAATCCACGGTTGGCTAGTCTGGTATCTGTTCTGAACACCCTAGGACTGCGCCTTTCTGTTGAACCCAATCCAACATCGAATCAACGCGATGAGCCAGCAACGTCCGCTAGACCTAGCGTCACAGTTTTGCATTTCGACCCCAAGCGACCTAGATATTTATCGATGAAGAGTCACGTTGCTGCGGAGAGAAGCGAGCAGGAGTTTATTGACAAATGGGACACTGAGCCCGATACCGGCGGCTTTTCGGACGAAACCCAGCTAGTCGAGGCATAAGAACCCATGGTGATCGAGCAGACTCAGGAGCAGATTCGTGCTGCGCATAGATTCAGTCGACATGCGAATATCATCGGAATCAGACTTTTGTCTGCAACTCTCTTTCGTGATCAGAACGATTTCTTGACTGATCCCAATCAACAATTTGAGGTGGAGATAAAGTTCGAGGCTGCGACCCGCAGAATCATCGAGCAAAGGTTCGAGGCCACAGTTACATTCTCATGCAGGGTGAAACTGGCAAACGCTGACAGTCCTGACAAGCCGGAGGCTTTCCGTGTCGAATGTCTTCTCTGTGGCGTATATGTTCTGAAATCAGGATATGAGCCTACCCCACACGAAGCAGAGTCGTTTCACAGGGGTAACGTCGTTTTCAACTGTTGGCCATATTTCCGAGAGTTCGTGCAAGGAAGCGTTGCGCGAATGGATCTTCCGCCGCCTCCTATTCCCTTCTTGCGGATGCACGGGAAGCAAAGCAAAACACCGAAAGAAATCTCTGTCAGAGAGATCTCCGGGAAGCCTCGCATTGGAACACCGCGAGCCCAAGCCAAGAGTCACTCCTAGCGAATCCTGGCATCCTGCTAGTGTGTCGTGACGTTGATTGCATCTGACCCGCAGTGTCAGTTGGGGTTTACCTTGGCGGGTCGCGTCGACCAGATTCGCCGCGCGGGTGCTTAACGTGCTTTAAATTCCGTTTCGTGTCTTCTCTTTCTAGACCGACCGCAGCGCCTCGATCGGATTCGCACGGGCCGCACGCGCTGCGGGAACCGCTGATGCGAGAACCGCAATCAGCATCATGACGAGGACGCTTCCGATATAGATGAACGAGTCAGTAGCACTCACGCCAAAC
>DASYBJ010000113.1:0-3589 GCA_036500845.1 Acidobacteriaceae bacterium | reverse complement strand
CGACGCTCAACGGCGTGGCGCTTCAGACTTCCTGGATCCGGCATAACCAGATCGCTAATGGGGGCACGCTGATCTTGACGATGGGTCCCGCTCCGAGCACTTGGGGGACAACAAATCCTCCACCATCCTTGTCCGATACGGTCTCCTCTTTCTGTCCCGCCGTCCAGGCACAAAGACCTTAAATCTGCGGCTGCAGCTCGCGTGCACAACAGCATGGGTGACCGCTATTGCGGCCGAGTATCCCATTTAGAGGCGGATCAGGCTAGGGGCTGAGTCGAACGGAGTTTCAGCACCTGTTCGATGAGATTTGCAGCGCGGTCTGGTCCGTCCAACTGCTGGATAGCTCCCTGTAAGACCTTGGCCGCTTCACGGTATCTGGCATCTTGAAGCACGAGCATGACTGCTTTGCGAAGCCGGGCCGGGTTTAGCCTGTGCCGTGAAACCACCACGCATGCTCCGCGTGCCTTGAGCCTCGCCGCCACCCCGGGTTGGTCGTTGCCGAGGGGCACGGCCACCAGCGGCACTCCCTCGGACAGCGACTCGAGGACCGTGTTCAGGCCGGCATGCGTAATCACCAGCGCGGCCCGCTTCAGAATCTCCAGTTGGGGAGCAAACCGCACGACCAGCGGATCGCCGGCGAGCTTTCCCAGTCTTGCCGGATCGAGTCCACCACCCAGCGAAATCAATAATTGTGCGCCGAGTCCCACACAGGCATCTGTGATCGTTCTGAAGATGGCTTCCGAACCGTTCTGGAGAGTGCCCAGCGATGCGTAAATAAGTGGGCGTCCGTCGAGCCGGTCCCAGGGAAAGTCGACGACAGGACGCTGTTGAGCGTGTAAGAACGGCCCGGTATAGTGAAGCCCGGCTGGCTTTTTGCCGCGGATTTCGAACTCCAGTGCTTCAGGCAACTGAGTAATTTGCGCCAGAGACGATAGCCCTTCCTCGGGACGCGTTTGGGGCTTTAGTCCCCATGCGCTACGCTGCTGGTTCACTTCTCTGAAGATGGGGGTTGCGATCCGCAAAAGCAAATGAATTGCAAGGCGATTCCGCAAACGGCTGAGCCAATCTTGTCCCGCCGCCCAGCCGAGCCAGAAGGGCGGAAACCGGTCGTCGGGGAGCAGGGGTGGAATCAAGGCGATGGAGATCCAGGGCAGGCCTAAATGGTCTGCCACGTTTCCAGCAAACTCCGCCTCGTCGACCAGCAGCGCTTCTACGTTGGCTGTCCGCACCGCCTCCGGCCCGTCGCGCAGGATCATCCGCGTCGAATTCCTCACCCGCTCCAACGTGAATCGAAAGGCCGCGATCCCCTTTAACCGCGCCAATTGCTCGTCCAGCCTCTTGAGGGTGCCGGGCGGATAGTCTTCGGCGCCGATCCGATGAAACTCGATACCCGCGGCACGCACACCTGCCTCGGTGTCCGCGATCCCGAAGATCACTACCTCATGGCCTCTCAGTTGCAAGGAATGCGCCAGCGCGGTCATCGGATTGAGATGACCGGTTCCCGGAAAACAAAATGCCCCAAATCTTGCCATTGCCCTCTTCATTAATTCATTGATTTCAGGTGCCTGTAAAAACTGCCCGGATTCCCGCTGCAGAGGTCGAACTGCAGCGGGAATCGCCCGCCGATGAGAGCGATCTGCTGAAATGGGACCGCGGGGCAAAGCGCCGCATCTGCGTTCTGGGCTCCAGCAGCTTGCCACACCATCGCAACAGCAGCTCCCACGGCGAGCACTGGGCGAACGGTTCCGGTGCGAGATCGGCTAATCGTGCCTCAGCGCATCCACGGGTGAGAGTTGCCCTGCGCGCCACGCCGGAAGCGCTCCGGCAATCAGCCCAGCGAACGTCGCGATTCCCAACGCCTCGGCAAGAAGCTGCCAGTGGAGTGACGCCGAAACGAGACTCGCGGTCCGTGGCAAGGCCGCCAGCACCTGCAGAGCACACCATCCCAAAGCGATACCGAGAAATCCCCCGCCCAGGCCAAGCGTGACTGCTTCAATCTCAATGTGCGCCAGCACCTGCCATCGGTTCCAACCCAGAGCGCGCAGGATGCCGATCTCCCGCGTGCGCTCGAAAATCGACATCGCCATCGTGTTGGCGATTCCCAGTATGCCGATGAGGAGGGCGAGCGAAGAGGTGCCCCAGGCGGAAGCGTGGGCCAGCTTCACAAACTGATTGTCGCTGGCGCGCTCCGCCGCGGGAACAGCGCGCATTCCCGGCAGAGCAGCTTCGATCTCAGCCTGCGCGTGCTTCAAGTATTGTTCCGACGTTTCTCCGCGAGGCGCCGGGCGCAGCCGAACATCAATCGTCGAAACTTTGCCTTGCAAGCTGCTTAGCTGTTGCAACTGGTCGAGCGGCATGACAACCGCGGCCGCCTCAAGCGTTGAAGCGCCGTGATAAATGGCAGTTACCGTGAATGGCGTGCCCTGAATTTCAAGCATGTCGCCGGGGGCCTTCTTCAGATCCTGAGCGAGCAAATCGCCGAGCATGACTTCGGCGCGGCCGTCGCGAAATCGCCGGCCTGCTAGAATCTGCAGAGAACCAAACTGAAATGCATCGTCCTTCCAGCCGTATACCAGCGCATTCACGTCCGGTGTCAGGTCCATCAGGTTAAAGATCGTGGGCGAGGCCTGCGCCACATCGGGCAAATCCCTGAGCTTTGCTGTCGTCGATTCGTCCAGTGAAGTGTTCAGGAAGGTCCCTTGAATCACGGCGATGTCAGTGCCGCTGCTGGAGTAAATACGCAGCCACTGCTGCTCGAACGCGCTCGAAAAGCCCACCAGACCTACAAACGCGCCCACCGCCATTCCGATTCCAGCCAGCGTGAGCAGAGTTCTCAGCCGCCGGCGCCGCAGGTTCTTCAAAACAAAACCCGTGAACGACAATGATTTGGCCATCAAGTTAGAGGGTGCCCTTTTGTCTCCGCGTTGAAGAAAGTTGAGCTGCGAGTTTGTCGCGGCGGTATTTCGATGCCTCCATTCAGAATAAGAGGTCCAGGGCGTTATTTCCAATTTTCGATCTACGGCCGCCGGATGCACTCCGCTATCGCGACGTAGATTCGCATCCGCGCAAGCTCTGTGCGTCAAGGGGTGCGCTCAGCCTAGTCGTGGGCGAAGGGCCCGATGGGTTGCGTCTGGCCGTCGACCTTTCCCTGCCCCCTACAGCCATCCGGACTTGATGCGTTCCGGCACAACGTATCTCAATAGCTCAGCCGGGCCGGATTGGCCGAAGCGCTTTTCTGATCCCATGGCTAGTGCGGCCATTCCGGGTACTTCGAGTAAAGTTATCCTCTTGCCACCCCGAGGAGATAATTAGCTCGACACTGCTCGCAGGCTATAATGAGCGGTAGCGCAGCCCGTCGCACAGGCACCCAGCTGTCATGATTCGCCGGCCTTCTTATTGTTCGCGGACTAAGACCGGTTTTGAAATGAACAACGAAGAGCTCATTCTAGTTACGGGCGCAACTGGCTTCCTCGGAGTGCAGGTGGTGCGCGAACTTCTGGAGCGGAAGCCGAACGCCACACTGGCGCTGCTCATCCGCAACAGAGCCGGGCAATCGGGTCAGCAGCGCGCTGATTCATTCATTCCTTTG
>DASYBJ010000112.1:0-3187 GCA_036500845.1 Acidobacteriaceae bacterium | reverse complement strand
CGATGCGGAACTCTCTACGCCGAGTCGCTCATCGCCGCGCTTGCGACACGGTTGCTGTATGCGGCGCGTGTAGAGAAACAGCCTGTAAAGCGTACAGTATCTCCGTTACCGCGCCGGCAGTTACGGCGTGTGTTGGAACGTATGCAGGCGGATCTCAGCGCGAATTTGAACCTTGCGACGTTAGCCGCTGAAAGTGGCTACAGTAGGGGTCATTTCCTGCGCACCTTCCGAGCGGCGACGGGACAGACGCCACATGATTATCTGATGGAACTGCGTCTATCCAAGGCTCAAGCCCTGATTTCCAACAGATCGATGCCGCTGATCGATATAGCTGCGGCTTGTGGCTTCTGCAGTCACGCTCACCTCACTACGACCTTTCGATTGAAGTTTGGGTTGTCGCCGAGTAAATACCGGCGCGGCCTGTAGAACTCCCACGAGGAGAGTCAGCTGAGGTCAGGAATCTCCGCAGGGTTTACTGTACGGCTTGCCTATAATTCCAGGATTTACTGACGGCCACAGAAGTGGAATGAGTACGGGCGAACCGCGTGAAGAGAGCTTTCCATGCAAGTCGCAGCGTGAACTGATGTTCCTTCCATACAAGTTTGATTTTCTCCTAAAAGCATGTGCTGCGCTCAATAGTCATACTCGGAATTAGTTCATCGGTCGAGCTCAGTCTAATCGACGAACTGAAAAGTTCTCCGAAAGAGACATCTCAATGGAGTTCCATTCCGCTTAAATTGGGCGAGGTTTTGGGTGGTGTCTCCAGCATTAATGTGATGGCGTGGTCCCGGGTCACAAGAGCGACTGGGTATTCTTTTCAGCTGAGGCCCGTGATCAAAAGGTTCACTTGTTCCCATACTAAATAAGGAGTTCTTTCGTGAAAGCCGACCCAACCAAAACATCTCCTATTGATAGCATTAACCTTGAGCGAAACTCACAACTTGCGGGCAAGGTCGCCGTGGTGACCGGCGCAAGTAGCGGTATCGGAGAGGCAACTGCCCGTGAGCTGACGCGGCTCGGCGCGAGCGTCGTGATGGCTGCTCGACGTGTCGACCGCCTTAAAGCCATTGTTGCCGAGATCGAAGCATCCGGGGGGCGAGCTTATCCAGTCGTAACCGATGCTACCCAAGCGTATGACCTGAAGCGGATGGTGGACGCTGCAGAGGAGCAATATGGCCGACTTGATTACGCGGTCAATAATGCCGGTGCTTCCGGCCAGGGCGCCTTCATGGATATGTCGGTCGAAGACTTCGACCGAATCGCGGCTATCAATCTTCGCGGCGTGGTCCTCGCCATGCAGGTAGAGATCGCGGCAATGCTGAGGGGCGGAGGCGGTGCAATCGTAAATGTATCCAGTGCGGCAGGGCTTGCGGGTGTTCCAGGCATGTCTATATACGCAGCAACCAAATGGGGAGTGATCGGTCTCACCAAGAGCGTAGCGCTTGAATATGCCACCCAGGGCATTCGAATAAATGCGATCGCACCTGGCTTGACCGCAACCGAGATGTTGGATGGCGCAACGACGGAAGAACGTGAGTTCTTGCTGATGCTCACGCCTATGAAGCGTATTGCCGAACCTGTCGAGATCGCGCGCAGCGTGATCTACCTGTTGGCCAATGCGACATTCACCACTGGAGCAGCATTACCAGCCGACGGAGGTTATTCGGCGGATTGAGCGACGCCCAACCAGTTCTAGTCGCCTGTCGCAGAGAATTCGTCACCGCTCTTGAGCGCTAGAATCTGCACTCGCATAGAATCGTCATAAGGATTGTCCGTCCGGCCGCCTTGGCTTACTAACGTGTTCCCTGCGACAGGCCACTAGTTCAAGCTCGAGGGTGAGAAAAGGGCCCCATCAGATGCTGCCCTGATCCTGTCGCCAAGCACGATAGCGGACCGGTCTTTGAGGGACTCCGGCGACTTTGGTCAATCTGTGGTTTGTCTGAAATGCAGCGCACACTACGTAATTCACAACACGACACAGACACCTGCTCGCGGCCGCTTAATTGGTGGAGCGAGGTCGTTCGTTAGGACGCTACGGATTGGGAAAAGAAGCAGAATCAACATTCTCCAGGAATATTTCGCTCGTTCGTCTTGTTATGTCAGCTAAGAGGTAGATCGGTGCACGACATCAGGGTTCCACGGTAGCGACATCTAACATGTTGTGAGGTTATCGGCGTAGAGGAGAATGCGTTAATGAACGTACTGAATGGTAAGGTAGCCGTAATCACTGGGGCGGCTCGAGGGATTGGCTCTGCAATCGCGCAACGCTTCGCCGCGGAGGGCGCTTCAGTGGTCATCAACTATGCGACGAGAAAGACTGAAGCGGAGCGCACCCTGGCTGCTATCGAGGCCAAGGGTGGAAAAGCACTCATCTTCCAGGCAGACATCACCAAGGCATCCGAAGTAGAGGAGCTGTTTGGTGCCACAAAGGAACACTTCGGCCGGTTGGATATCTTAGTGAATAACGCTGGTCTGGACGACTTCATGCCCTTGCAGCAGATCACAGAGGAACACTTTCACGATCATTACAACGTAAATGTACTGGGTGTGATCCTGGCGGTGAAAGAAGCGGTAAAGTACATGGATAAAAAGCACGGCTGCATTCTAAACATCGGTTCGCTCTCAAGCACTCATCCCCACCAGGGTGATCTTGTATACGGAGGAAGCAAAGCGGCAGCGGATGCCATGACCGCTTCGCTTGCACTGGAACTTGGTCCCTCTGGCATTCGAGTCAACTCGATCAATCCAGGTATGGTCAAGACGGAAGGACTGGACGAACTGTTGTTCATCACTCAGGAGGTTCGCGATGGGATCGCAGCAATGACGCCTATGCGTCGAATAGGAGAACCGGAGGATATTGCCGCTGCCGCAGTCCTCTTCTGCTCCGACGACGCTCGATGGATCACCGGCGAATGCATACGTGTCTCGGGTGGACTGATATAGCTGACGCCGCTAGTGCAGACTCAGCACGTGAGTTACAACAGGGAGCGGCTATTGCATTCGTCAGAGGAACGTCGCGTCATACTCAGGGTAGGCGACTGTCAGCTGCGAGGAGAAATCAATGACGGAAGATCGAGTCGATCACATCCTCAGAACGTCGGGAAGGGCGATGTGGAATGAGAAGGGAACTCATCTTCACGGCGATAACCTGTGTTCTCTTCTCGGCCTCCTGATTCGGGTTGTCGGG
>DASYBJ010000111.1:0-3546 GCA_036500845.1 Acidobacteriaceae bacterium | reverse complement strand
GGTGTTGGCGGCGGAGTTGGTGCAGAAGGCGCCGACTGCACAGCCAGAATGAGATCCACGGAGACAGCCGCTGCATATACGTTGTCTCCTTGATATTCGGCTTGCAGCGTATGAGAACCTGGCGAGAGAGTAGGGACGGTCAGAGAGGTGGTCCCTTTCGCGTCCAGCACACCGGTTCCAACGGTAGCTGTCCCGTCCATGAACGTAATCGTGCCATTCGGAACCGCGCTTGTAGCACCGTCGCCGGCGACGCTGGCTGAGAGCAGAACCGGCGATCCGGTGATGGCGGGATTTGGAGATGCCGTGATTACTACAGAAGGCGCCAGGAGCACTGGCGCTTGGATGCTTAGCGTCGTCGAGGCAGAAGCACTCTCGCCATTCGAAGCCACAATCTTGCAGCTAAACATCACTGTGCCTACTTGCATACCTTGCGTATTGAAGAGCGCAGTGCTCCCGTTCCCACTGACCGAACCGCTGGAGGCGTTGTACGAGTAAGTGAGCGGGAGATTGGCAGGATTGCTGGCGGCAGATGTGATCGTAGCGCTCTGGCCCAAGCTCACTACCGATGGATTTACAGAGCAGGCCAGACTGATTGGCTGTGCACTACCAGCAGATGACGTCGCTCGAGCAGCTTGTTTGGCTGAGTAGCCACAACCTGTAATGACGAGAACGGCACTTGCGATCGCGCTATAGCAAAGGTGCCTTTTCCACGCGATTGTGCGCACCGGTGAAAGCCTTTCCTATGGATGGACTGCATCCCGCGCACGAGCCGACATCGCAGTCGGTGCTTCGAGGAGGCAAATAGGAAATCAACGCAAAGGGAAAGTTTGTCGCGGGTCGCTCTGGCCAGCCTTTTATCAAATTCGCTACGACAGCGGTGACTGTATAAGCGCGCGGTACTGCGGAGCAATTAACAGAAAGTGGTAGGCACGCAAGATGTAGAGATTCACGAGACTGGTTTCGATGCTGTTTCTAGCTGTGCGAGGATGGGGTTAAGCCACGGAAGCTTGTGCGGGACAGCGGCCACGGGTACAGGCTTCAGGTCTTCTTGAAGCTAAGGTGTGTCAGCGCATCCGCGGGCACGATGAGAAGCGAGGATGAGAATACAGCCGTCCGGCTGACATTTCGAATTCTATTCTGTATTTCTTTTGCTGGACAAGGACACTGAAGGATCGGGCGGGAGACGTTGGCGGGGCATGAGCCGTAGAAAATAGAAGCAGCCTGTCGAAGAGAGGACAGGCGGCTGCGGTTTATATCGAATCTTTTCCTCTACCTGGTGTTCTACCTGGCCTAACGCGGCGTTGAGTCGCGCACCTTTTGAGCGTCTTCCTTAGCCGCATCATTTGTCTTTTGTTGGCTCTCTTTCACACGATCCTGTGTTTTCGTGGATTGCCGATTGCGAGCACCTGTAAGGCTCTTGACGCCTTCTTTGGTTCGATCGTAACCCTTCGTAGTGCCCTCTTTTGTTTTGTCGACTGCTTTGGTCGTGGTGTGTTTCGTGCCGTGATACGCCTTGGTCGTTCCCTTCTGCACTCCATGACCAGTGTCTTTGGCGGCATTCTTTGTATCAGTACCTGCCTGGTGCATATCCTGGCTGGCTGACTGGGCAACGATAGGTTCTGTCCCAAGCGCGATAGCCGAACCGACCACGAACACAGAACAGCATCGGGAAAATCGTGAGGTAATCATGTTGAGGAGATTCGGGCGAGATTAAAACAGTTGCCCACCATAAAAGAAGTAGTTCGGGAAGAATTAGTTCGGGCGGGATGTGAAGCTAAGCACAAAGGACGCCATGGCCTTCGAAATCTGGTTCCTAATATTCCAGGGCTGCGCGGTACTGCCGCTCTCGCCCTCTTGCTCCGCTCGCCTTTCCCAGGCTCGCTTCGCAATTCACCCTAATAGTGTTAACAGACCCTAGACTTTCACAGGCACATTTTCAGTGGCCTTGACTTCGGTTCCGGCAAATTCTTCGAGTACGCGAATTGAGCCGCAGATGTCGTCTTCGCCGTAACCCTTGGCGATTGCAGCGTGGTAAAGCTGCTGGGTCAGCCCGGTAAGTGGGAGTGGAACGCCCAATTCGGATCCGAGGTCCAGCGCCAACCCGATATCCTTCGCCAGCCACTTCACGGAAAAATTTGTCGAGAAGTCACGCTTGAAGACAGCGGGCGCCTTGATTGCAACCAAGCCCGAGCGGGCAGCGCTGTTGTTAAGGATGTCCAGCATCAGGTTAGGGTCGACTCCGGACTTGGTGCTCAGCACAATCCCTTCGTTGAAGGCCTGCAATAGATTGCCGAGGATTAAGTTCTGGGTCAGCTTGGCCCGCAGGCCCATACCTGCCTCGCCGCAGTAGTAGAGGGACTTACCCATCGCCTCAAAGTAAGGGCGCACCCGTTCGAAAACTTCCTTTTTGCCCCCGACCATGAAGGTCAGGCTGCCGTTCTCTGCACCGGCTTTCGATCCAGTGCAGGGCGCGTCGAGGAAATCGATGCCGAGCGCGGCCAGTTCCTGGGAGATGCGTACGCTCTGCTGCGCCGAAACTGTGCTGCAATCGGCGATCACAGTGCCCCGCTTTGCGCCCTTAGCTAAGCCCTCGGGCCCTAGGATCACTTCCCGAGTCATGTCAGTGTTCCCGACGCAGAGGAAAATACAATGCGCGTTGCGTGCTACGTCTGCGGGAGAGTCGCAGAAGGCCGCCCCCCAGGACTCAGCCAGTTGCTTCGCTTTTTTCTTGTTGTGCGACCAAACGGACACAGCAGAATCAGAGTAGCGTGATCCTGGTTCCGGATGAACAAGCCTCTCCGTACTCAAGCCGCTGAGAATAGTGACTACCAGCTTCGGCCCAACGCCGCTGACGGTAATCAGCCGCTCGAAAAGACGCTTCTCCGCTCGATCGAGAAAGCCGTAGAGCGCCAGAGCGTCCTCACGGATGTGTGTATGAATGTGCAGCGCTACGTCGGCTCCCTCGGCAGGTAAAGCGACGAACGTGGGAACACTGATGACTACATCGTATCCGACACCACCCGCTTCGATAATCGCCTGTTGTGGCTGCTTGGACATGAGACGACCGCGCAGATGTGCAATCATTCCGCTAATTGTAGCGGTTACCCATCGAGTCTTTCTGGATGAAACGTGCCTGGTCGGCCAAATCGCCTGCCAAACCAGGGGGCGTCGAATGGGGGGTCGGGGACAAATTCGCCGCGTTGCTCCAGATCCGGACGCGGAATACGGATCGGCGCGGAGTGTTTTTCTTTATAAGGGGATGGAGAGGTTTAACCCCCGACGGCGCACCCCTCAAGCATGAACGATCCGAATCCGAGAGGAACGGCTGCACAGCGGTCACCAAGATTGGATGTAACTGCGTCATCAATGAGTAGTTACACGTCAATAGCTTCATTAGGCTCGAGCTCTGCTTCTGAAACCGTAATAACAAATGCATTCGTCCCCGGACAGGAGTTCCAGCTCCAGAGGTATCGAAACTATGCCGGGGAGTGGCTCAAGGAATCGGCCGACAGGCATATCATCGTGCAGGTTTGTGAGTCTACTGCA
>DASYBJ010000110.1:0-5590 GCA_036500845.1 Acidobacteriaceae bacterium | reverse complement strand
TGCGTTCTATCATCGTTTTGGATTTCACGAGACCGGACGCATTCCAGGCTATTATGCGGGCCGCCTAAATGCGCTTGTCATGGAAAGGCCACTGTAATGAAGCCACGGCCCGCCCCCTCGATGCTCAGGGCTGTTCTACTGTATGACTGGCTAGTCAGAATGTTAACCCTATTAGGACGACAGCGACAGGAGCCGATTTTTCGGGATCTAGACGGTTAGGCTGACGGTAATTCGCCCGGAACCGACGAAACGTCCATCAAAAGGGCGCGAAAGCTTGAGCGGCGCCCCGCGTTCACTCTGATTCCGAATCGAGTTTAGCTGCCGCCGATCCAGCTCCTGCTTTCGGGAACTTCGGTCTCTTGGCGGTGATACCTGTTCCTTCTTCACCTTCGGGCTGCGAATCTAAATCGATCGCTAAGGTTGTGTCGTTGCTTCCAACCTTGAATCGTGCGAACCGCCGAACCCGAATCTTTTCTCCAAGCTCCTCGGCGATCGAGGAAATAAACTGTGAGACCGAAATTGACCGGTCTTTGATGAAAGGCTGCTCGTACAGGCAAACGTCTTCGTAGAACTTGGCCATTTTGCCCGCTACGATCTTCTCGACTACTGGTGTCGGCTTACCGGTAGCGGCTGCCTCGATACGATATTTGTCCAATTCGCGTTCTAAGTCTCCCGGGGAGACATGCCCTTTGCGGATGAATTTCGGTCCGCTTGCGGCAATCTGCAGCGCAATTTCACGCATCAACTCCCGAAATCGATCGGTCGTCGCAATGAAATCACTCTCACAGTTAATCTCGACAAGAACGCCAACCTCCCCGCCTGGGTGAATATAGCTGGCGACTGCGCCGGGTAGCATAGGCTTCTTCCGCGAGGTGTAAATAAGGCCGTCGCGCTCAAGCCTATCGTACCTAGAAGCGTTGCGCAGAGCGACGAATATCGGGTACCGTACAACTCCCGCTTCTATCTCGAAGGTTGGGCGACTCACGAGCGGACTGCCGATCCGGTCCCGGGGATTTTCAGTGCATAAGTGCAGACTACTACCGGCGACCGTCTTCCAGGCTTCCTGCAGACCTGCTCCAGAGGAGGCGGCATCCGCGATAGTCGTAGGCAGGGAGACCGGGAGACAAGGCGACGTCCGAAATCGAGACGATGAATCGCCCAGTGGGCACTCTCGTCCCGCTCCTAACCAAATTTCGGAAGTGGCTAGTGAAGCAACTTCCAGACGCCGAAGATCACAGCGATGATTACAGCCTGTAGGCTAAAAGCCATCGCGATGCCCCGAATACAGCCAAGACTGTCTTGTTCCTCGGGGATCGAGTCAGCCAGATATCGGGGGAGCTCCATTGGAAGCTGTTCGGTGAACTCGCGTCCGCCCACCACGTGCAGGACGGTTCTGTTAATGCCATTCTCAGGATGCGGAAGAGCCTGTATGCCCATAATTGCCCTCGGACTTATAGAGTTTATCGGGCTATCAGGCAGATTCTTCAGCCAGTTATTACAACTTTTGTTTGGTAATCATGCCCCGTTCCTAACTGGGCACTATGGGTGCACGCCCTCTCGTTGGCCTGCTCCGAGCACATGCGCGAAAGCGCTCAACGAGGGCCGGCAAATGCCCTTTTGAGGACATTTGTGAAAGAGCAAGTGGCCGTCATTGGCATGAACATCCCGGGTTCTTGCCAGTTATGTTCGGGTCAGCGTGATGAGCGTGAGTTCTGGGGGACAGCGAAACCTAAAGGGCAAATTCACCGTTCCAATCCCTCGATTAACATAGAGCTGCGTCCCGTCCGCAAGCAGGAAGTGACCTTCCAGGTACTTCCTCCCCATACCAGGAAGAAAGAGCGGGCGCATCCAAGGAATGCGGATTTGACCGCCATGCGTGTGTCCGGAGAGGACGAGCGAAGCCCCGCGTCCTACGACCGCATCCGCGTAGTCCGGTTCGTGAGAGAGAAGAATCACCGGTTCGCGGTCTGGTCGTCGCTGCCGGGGAAGCGCTAACGAAAGATCCGGATGTTGACACATTGGATCGGCAACGCCCGCGAGCCAAATCCGGCTTCGGTCACGTTCGATTGGCACAAAGCGGTTTTCGAGGACGGGAATCCGATGAGAGACCAAGGCGTCAGTCACAGCAGGAGCATTCACCGTCACGTCGTGATTGCCCAAAACAGCATATCTCTCGGTCGAATTTAGCCTGGAGAGAATTTCGGCGCACTCGTAGCCCCAACGCACAGCGAAGCGACTGGGCAACGGGCGTTCGCTGATAAAGTCACCGGTGAGGACGACGAGATCGGGCCGCAGAGCGTTTGTCATACGGACGATCAGCTTAAGGAATGTTGCCTCGGTGTACTCCACGAGGTGAATGTCGCTTATCTGGACGATACGGAAACCTGCAAAGGCGTCAGGCAGACCATCGAGAGCAATCGTACGCGGCACGACCTGGATGTCATGCCGTTCGATCTCGCCTGCATAGACGGCAAGTCCGACAACAGACGCCGTGGCTAGTTTCAGGAAGCGCCTCCGCGTCACTACGCCTGCGGAAGACAACTCAGGGGGAGTTTGTGCCGGAGGCATTCCGATCATCGGACGGTCTCCACCTGCAAGGTGTGCGAGCCTGCATCCATCGCGCGCGTGTTCGCCATCTGACTTCTAGTTTACCAAGTACAGACCAGCCGTGTGGGCGCCGCGGCCGGAGATCAGCGAAGCGCGGGCGGAGAGCGGCGAAGCCAGGCTAGGGCTGAAAGACTGAACGCAGCGCAGGGTATAGCTTGCGGAAACGGCTGTAGGACTCCTGGAGAACGCCTTGATCTGCCTCATTCGCGGGGATACTCTGGGCAACGCGCACAACTGCGTCACATGCCTGATCCACGGAGGACCAATGACCGGCGCCGACTCCCGCGAGCAGTGCCGCACCATACGCCGCGCCTTCCTCGGCAGCAACGGTCTCGACGGCCTGTCCGTAAACGTCCGCCTGGATCTGGCGCCATAACGAGGAACGGGCGCCCCCGCCTCCCAGCCGAATGGCCCGCACGGGAATCGACAGCTCCCTAAAGATCGTAAGGGTGTCTTTCAAACTGAAAGCGACACCTTCGAGGATCGCGCGGACGATGTGCCCGCGTCCATGATTCGCGGCCAACCCGACGAGAGCAGCCCGCGCCTCGGGATCGAGATGCGGAGTACGTTCACCCATCAGATACGGCGCCCACAGAACGCCTTCCGATCCAGCCGGTACACCGGTGGCCTCCTCGGTGAGCAGCTCATACGGATCACGCTGGCTGTCCGCCGGGCGATCCTGTACCCCAAAAACATCACGGAACCAGCGCAAAGAAAGTCCTGCCGCCTGAGTGACGCCCATCACGTGCCAACGCCCTGGAATTGCATGGCAGAAGGTGTGCAGACGCCCCTTCGGATCGGTGAACGGTGCATCCGAAGCGGCAAACACCACTCCCGAGGTGCCGATCGTGGCACTCACGTCTCCCGGATGAACGATGCCCATCCCGGTCGCACCAGCGGCTTGGTCACCGGCTCCGGCGACAACAGGAGTGCCGGGCCTCAGCCCAGTACTTCGCGCCGCGGTCTGAGTTACATAACCCACCACATCCGGTGACTCGTAAAGCGTTGGGAGGCATGAAGGACTCAGGTCCACGGCCTCCATCATGGAATAGGACCATCGGCGGTGAGCGACATCGAGCAGGAGGGTACCCGAAGCGTCCGCGACATCGATGGCGCGAACCCCTGTAAGGCGGAGCCGAACATAGTCCTTTGGTAGAAGAAATCCATTAAACTTGCGCCATAGATCCGGCTCATGGGTGCGAACCCACAGCAGCTTGGTCAGAGTGAAGTTTGTTAGCGCCGGATTAGCAGTGAGCTCGACCAGACGCTCCGCACCGACGACAGCGTTCAGGTAACGGCACTCTTCCGCCGTCCGTTGATCGCACCAGATCAACGCCGGCCGCAGGACTTGATCGTCCTTATCCAGGAGCACAGCACCATGCATTTGGCCGGTCAGGCCGATGCAAGCAATATCTGAAGCCGCCACGGCTGAGTCCCGCAACAACTCTGCAATAGCGGATTGCGAAGCTTTCCACCAATCGTGCGGATCCTGCTCGGCCCATCCCGCCTTCAGAGATTGAAACGGTTCGTGCTCATGGACGGCAGATGCAACGACTGAGCCCGATTCGTCGATCAGAAGCGCACGCGATCCACCGGTGCCAACATCAATTCCTAAAAAGTAAATGGCTCTATCTCCAAAAAGAAGTCCGCCCTGCGCGACTGTCTCGGCAGCTCAGGATAACTCGGTAGCTCAGGATGGAAAGACACGCCATAGAATAACCCGGCCTAGCGCTCTCCGGCTCGTCGGCCGCGAACCGAAGAGTTCCATGCGCTAGGTAAACGCACCAGACTGTTTCAAACTATCGGCGTTCGAAGGATTCACAGAAGTTCTTGCGGGCAAAGCCCGAAAAAGCGGCTATCCTTGTCACGGCATCCGGAAGAACACATAAAGGAGGGGCAGACATGAACGCAGCGTCCTCAGACAATCTGGTACCGCGCGTAGTTGGTTTCTCCACTGGCTGGGCGATCGTTCTCATCGTTCTGGGATTTCTCGCGCTTCTGTTGCCTTTTGAGGCCGGGATTGCGATTGCCATTGCCGTAGCGATCCTCATCATCGCGGCAGGCATCATTCACCTCGTCAGTACGTTTGCCGCGAAATCTGCGGGCGCCTTCCTCTGGCGGCTTCTCGTCGGTGGCGTCTATCTCGTCGCCGGAGTCTATCTTCTTCTCAATCCTCAGTTGAACCTGATTTCTCTAACCCTGCTCCTCGCTGTTTTGTTCCTGGTCGAGGGCGTGTTTCACATTGCGAGTTATTTTCAGTTGCGCAAGGTGGCCGGCTCGAGCTGGCTTCTCTTCGATGGGATCGTGACCATCCTGCTGGCGTTCTTGATTTGGATACATTGGCCATCCAGCGCCATTTGGGCGGTCGGAACACTAGTGGGTGTGAACCTCCTCATCAGCGGGTTCACGCGCCTGATGTATTCAAACGCTCTGAAGCGCGCGCTCGGATAGCAGCGGCCCCTAGTCATCCCGGCCCCCAGGCGCCGGCTTATCCTGCGTTTCTCACAAGGTTTGAGGAGTGAGTCACAACTTGTGTTTTTGGCAAAGCAAGAAGCACCGCGAAAACGGGTGCCCCATTCTTGCCCTGTCTTTGGGCAAGAGTGGGAAACCACGGTGGCGTGCATCGGGATCAGTGGATCGCTAACAAATCCTAGGCGCAGCCAATCGGGTGGAAGCCGTGCGAATTGCCCGCGCCAAAGGCTGGTTGTAGGCGGCGACACACGCGGCACGCCATCTTGATCGGCTTGAGTCTGGCATCTCGTTCCTGTTTCCTGACGTCTGACGTGCTAGCTCAGGAGGCATCCGGTTGCTTCCAATGCAGGCCAGCAAGATAAAATGAGTGGGGATGAGCACGCGAGAAGTTGAGAAGGCCGAAGCGGCACGGAAGAGCATCGAATACGTTCAGGACGGCATGGTCGTCGGTCTGGGCACAGGCACCACCGCCAAATATGTCCTGCAATTTCTCGGCGAACGTGTCCGGGAA
>DASYBJ010000109.1:0-10964 GCA_036500845.1 Acidobacteriaceae bacterium | reverse complement strand
AATGCGGTCATGGAGGGGAGTGAAGCTGGTCGCTACGGATGCTGTCGCTGTTGGCATTGCGTTACTTCTCCTTAGCGCGAGGGTTTGCCTCGCGGTAGTCTGCTACTGCAAATTGTTTAGATTGGGACATTTGGACAGGCTCTTTAGCACTGTCGCCCTTCAACTGCTAAAGATAGTCAACCGATAGGGCACTTGTCAAGGGCCGCCCGCATTATATGAGCGGAACACACTCATATATTAAAACAGTGTTAATAGCAGACAGCCCAGCCGGAGGCGTTCGTTTTGTTCGAGAGACAGCTTGCCGCCGCAGCCGCCACGGAAGACCGAGTTCCAACTGAGGCCCCGACGAAACTCTGTCAGTTGCCCGATCACCCGGAATCGGGCGAATGGCTCAGCGTCAAAATGACACAGAAAGCCAGCATCGCATCCAAACCCGAACGCCGTGGCATGGTGTTGATGGCGTGACTTCAACCCCGGTACGCACTCTCTCCAAAGGGGTATACTCCCAACATGTTGAGTGAGTCCTCTCGGCGGATCGGCAAAACGTTCGCGATTACGGCGGGCGTGTGGCTGATTTTGCTCGGCTTCAACTCAGTGGCGCGTGCAGGAGACCGCGGCCGCAAATACACACCGCCGCCACCCACGTCGCAGATCAAAGTCACGGTACTCCGGGGGACGACTAGCAAGCCGATCGCAAACGCAGCGGTGGTCTTTCATCCGATCAAAAATGGCAAGGATACTGGCGCGCTGGAATTGAAGAGCGATGAAGACGGAGTCGTGAAGATCGACGTTATTCCCATTGGCGACACTGTTCGCCTGCAGGTGATCGCAGATGGTTGGCAGACTTATGGCGAGGACTACAAGATCGAGACCGATCGCAAGGAGATCGTGGTCAAAATGAAGCGTCCGGGATCTCAGTATTCGCTCTACGGGCCCGGTTCTTCGTCTTCGATTAACCAGACTGCGCCAACCGGCCAATCGACCAGCGCAAAGCCCAACCGCCAAACGCCGCTTCCGCAGTAACGAGTTACTAGTCCGAGGCAGCTGTCGACTTCCCGACCGCTTCGGAACCGGGATCCACACCGAGCAAAACCAGTTCCGCCCGTTGTCTGTCGAACACACCCTCCCATTTCGCCACCACAATCGTAGCGATGCTGTTTCCAATAATGTTCACGACAGCGCGGGCTGCATTCGTAAGGCGCTCTACCCCGAGCAAAAGCACCAAACCTGCAGCGGGGATCTGATGCATAGAGGAAAGCGTAGCCGCTAACGTGACAAAACCAGCGCCTGCTACGCCCGCAGATCCTTTCGACGTGAGCATGAGCACGAGCAGGATCGTAATCTGATCTCGCAGATTGAGATGTGTATTCGTTGCCTGCGCGATGAAGATCGCACCCATGCTCAAGTAGATCGCGGTTCCATCGGCGTTGAACGTGTAGCCAGCCGGCATTACCATGCCGACGAGCGATTCGCTGCAGCCGAGGCGTTCGAGCTTCAGCATCAAAGGCGCTAGCACCGCCTCAGATGACGAGGTCCCCAGGGTGATGAGGATCTCTTCGCGAATGTAGCGCAAGAGCTTAAGAATGCGGAATCCGGCAAAGCGCGCGATGCTTCCGAGCACGACAGCGACGAAAAAGATAGAGACAATCCAGACCTCCGCCGTGAACTTTACCAGCGGCATCAGGCTGGCGGCGCCGTACTGCCCGATCGTGAAAGCCATTGCCCCGAATGCGCCGATTGGAGCCAGATACATCACCAGCTTCACGATGCCGAACATCCCTTGAAGGAAAAGATCCAGCATATTGACCAGAGGGCGAGCTTCGGAACGGAATTGAGAGAGAGCAACTCCGAACAGCACTCCGAACAGAATCACCTGGAGGATATTGCCGCCCAGGAACGCCTCTCCGACACTCGAAGGAATGATGTTCAGGAGAAAAGGCGCAAGCTTGAGATCATGAGCGCTGTTTGCATAGCTTGAGAGAGCATGGGAGTCGAGTGTGGCGGCATCGATATTCATGCCCCTGCCGGGGTGCAGGAGATTGACGGCGAGCAATCCAAGCAGGAGAGAGAGAGAGGAGACGATCTCAAAATAGAGAAGAGCCTTGGCGCCCACTCGTCCTATTTCCTTCAGATCGCCCATCCGCGCAATTCCGACGACGACACTCGCGAAGATGATCGGAGCCAGGGTCATCCGGATCAGCTTCACGAAACCATCACCCAGGGGTTTGAGAGCGACAGCAGTATGGGGAAAGAAAATGCCGGCCGCGATGCCGAGCGCAATGCCCACCAGGACCTGAATCCACAGCGGCCCGAGCAGAGAGCGGCGACGGGAGGTTGAAACGACGCTCGTGTGTTGGACCGCCATTGCCTACTCCGCGAACTGCCGCATGACGCGAATCAGGTCCGATTTGCCTTCGAAGCCGATTCCCGGCAAGTCGGGCATGACTATGAAGCCGTTTTCGACCTGCACTCCATCTGGAAATCCTCCGTAGGGTTGAAATAAATCAGGGTAGCTCTCATTGCCGCCGAGGCCGAGGCCAGCGGCGATATTCAGAGACATCTGATGGCCTCCGTGCGGGATGCAGCGGTGGGGCGACCAGCCCGCCGTCTGGAGCACCTCCAAAGTACGGAGATACTCGCACAGTCCGTACGATAAAGCGCAATCGAACTGCAGCCAATCGCGGTCGGGGCGCATGCCGCCGTAGCGAAGCAGATTGCGCGCGTCTTGATGGCTGAAGAGGTTTTCCCCGGTTGCCATCGGTCCCGGATAAAACTCGGCAAGAGTGGCCTGCAGTTGGTAATCCAGCGGATCGCCGGGCTCTTCATACCAGAAGAGCGGGTACTCACGCAGCATCTTCGCGTAGCCGATTGCCGTCTCGAGATTGAAGCGGCCGTTTGCATCGACCGCGAGTTGTGCTCGATCCCCTATTTCGCTGAGGACCGCGTCGATCCGGCGGCGGTCTTCCTCAATGGGGGCACCGCCGATCTTCATTTTTACGACGGTGTAGCCACGGTCAAGATAGCCGCGCATCTCCGCTCGAAGAGCGCCGAGATCTTTTCCCGGGTAATAGTAGCCGCCTGCGGCATAGACAAAGACCTTTGGGTTCGGTTGAACGCTATGCCTCTGCGCCAGCAGACGAAAGAGCGGTTGGCCTGCGATCTTGGCTGTCGCATCCCAGACCGCCATGTCGATGGTGCCGACCGCAACCGAACGCTCGCCATGCCCTCCGGGCTTCTCGTTCCGCATCAGCGTACGCCAGATACGATCCGGATCCAGATTGTCGCCCGCGTCGTTGCACAGGCTTTCGGCTTCGGCTTCGAGCAAACGCGGTGCGAAGCGCTCCCGGATGAGGCCGCCTTGACCATAACGGCCATTCGAGTTGAATCCGTACCCGATCACAGTTCTACCGTCACGCACGACGTCGGTGACGACAGCGACCAGAGAGCAAGTCATTTTGGAAAAATCGATATAGGCGTTGGCAATCGGCGATGCGATCGGAGCAGTTACTTCTCGAAAGTCGACAATCCGCATGCACCCTTTCCTAGTTCGTGAGGTATCTAGAACTATAGTTTTTCGAAAGCCGTACTGGCGAACCCGGGCGAGGAATTCTCAGAGCGAGTGCGATCGTCTGCCAGGAAGCATGCAGCCAGTGGGTGCTGCGGTGGCCTCGTCCTGACATTCTCTTCGTGTGGCCGGTAGAATCGGCTGCATGGAAGATTTGCGCAACAAGGTTGCGCTTGTAACCGGCGCAGCGAAACGGATCGGCCGGACGCTCGCGCTCGCGCTGGCCGAGGCGGAAAGCGATGTTGTCATCACCTACAAGGATTCGAAGCCGGCTGCTGCGGAGACAGTCACAGATCTCGAGCGATTGGACGTACGAGCCCTGGCTGTCCCGTGCGATGTGCGCAATCCGGAGAGCGTGCGCGAAGCCGTCGCAGCGACCGTGGAAACGTTCGGCAGGTTGGACGTCCTGGTCAACAATGCCGGCGTTTTCGAAACAGCGGTACTCGAGGAAATTACCGTATCTCAATGGGACCGGATGTTCGAAACGAACACACGTGGGCCGTTCCTCGTTGCCCAGGCAGCTTATCCGCATCTGCGCGCTGCTCGCGGCCGCATTGTAAATATCGGTTCGCTCGGAGGAATGCATCCGTGGGCCACACATGGCCACTATTGCACGTCGAAAGCGGCTTTGCACATGCTGACGCAAACCATGGCGAAGGCTTTTGCACCGGAGATAAGCGTGAACTGCGTAGCGCCGGGAATGATCGTGAACGGAGAAGTCGATCCAGCCTACGAGCCCTTTGCGCGGAAGACCCCTATGCAGCGCAATGGCCTACCCCAAGATGTTGCGGAGGCTGTCCTATTCTTTGTCCGTGGGCCACAATTCATCACTGGCCAGATCCTGGCGGTCGACGGCGGTCTCGGATTGTAGAGAGTGTTCAATCTCCATTTCTCGGCCGTGGTGCCTCATGCCACGCCAAATGCGGAAGTCGTCCCGACCTATCAACTCTTGTGGGAATGCCGGCTGGATCTGGTGCTTACATCATCTGTGAGCTTGCTCTACCGGCCGAATAATCTGCCGAGCAGTCCGGGACTCTTCTGCGTGTCCTCGGGATAGAGACCTTCGGGTGCCGGCTGCGGTGGCAACGGTTCGCCATAGAATGCTGCGCGAGGGTTCGTGACGCAAAGCCGCTCGGCGGTTTCGACACCGTACGTCATGGCTACAGTGTCGTAGGCCTTACGCAGTTTTGGCGGGCGGGAAGTCACGTCGTGCGCGTCGGTTGCAATAAAATGTACCCAATTCTGGCGCAACAGGTCGTGCGAAACTTGCTGGGCGGTTTTTCCGAATCGGCCGTCGAGAGATGAAGCGGTGATCTGCACGTAGCAGCCATGGCGGATCCATTCGGCCAGGCGCTCCGGATGCCGCACGACCACCGGATTACGTTCCGGGTGAGTGATGATCGAGGTTAGACCTGCCAAACTCAGACGAAAAAAGATCTCGGTCATGGAGGGCGAAATCGCGTGATTGGGAAACTCCACCAGGAGATAGCTCTTGCCATTGATCGAGTACTTCGACGGATGGGCCGTTGCGTCCTCGATGTTGTCGTACATCAGATGGAAGTCGCAGCCCAGAGCCAAAGTAAGGCGGTCGCCGAGCCGATCTTGCAGCATCTCTAGCCGTTCCCGGTTGAGCCGCGGGTCGAAAGCGTATTGCTCGCTCGAATGCGGGGTGCAGACGACATGCGTGACGCCATTTTGAATAGACATCTCTGCCATGGCCAGAGAAACTTCGATCTCGCGCGGCCCATCGTCCAACCCGAAGAGCAAGTGGTGGTGAATATCAATCATGGAATTTCCGGATCAGACGACTAACTGGTTCACCATGGATTCAAAGAGTAAAAATCCATCGGCAGAGCCCAGGATGGCCTCGCTGGAACGGTCAGGATGCGGCATCATGCCCAGAACATTTCGAGTCTCATTGAGCACTCCGGCAATGTTGTCCAGAGAACCGTTTGGGTTTGCTTCGGCTGTGACCTCGCCGGAAGCCGTTGCATAGCGAAACGCAATGCGGTCGGCGCGCTTCAACTCAGTCAAAGTCTCGGGAGGGCAGAAATAATTGCCCTCCATATGACCGATTGGAAGCCGCACAACCTGTCCTTTTTTCAATGTCTGGGTGAAGGGGCTTTCCGTTGTTTCGGTCCGCAGATGAATCTGCTTGCAAACGTATTTTAGCCCCGCGTTCCGCGCCAGGGCGCCGGGCAGAAGTCCGGATTCACAGAGAATCTGAAAGCCATTGCAGATGCCGAGCACGAGTCCACCTTGGCCGGCGAACTTTTTGACAGCTTGCATCACCGGCGAGAAGCGCGCAATCGCTCCTGCGCGGAGATAGTCGCCATAAGCGAATCCTCCGGGAACGAGGATGGCGTCGCAATTCTCCAAGTCCTCTGACTCATGCCACAGGAACGTCACAGGCTTGCGCGCGATTTCCTTTATCACGTGATAAGTGTCGTGATCGCAGTTCGAACCGGGAAAGACCAGCACTCCAAACTTCATATCTTCTAGGCTAGCAGTTCTGATCAACCGACGGGATAACTTGCGTGCTACTGCCTTGATCGCAAAGAAGCAGCGCACGATACCAAGTGCCTTCCCAGTCGGTTCCCCGCGCCGTTGATGGATGAAAGTCTCCAAGCGATTTAGGCCCGTAGGTTGTGGTTGTATTTCCCGGCGGGCACGTTACCATTTTCTTAAGGTAGCCGGCCAGGGCCCGAGCAGCTCACCAAGGCTGCAGCCGGTACCGTCTTTGGAGACCGATGGCAGAGCTGCAACCATTACCGCCGCCAGGGCAGCCAAACCCAAGCGTTTTGAAGCAAAGCACGGCGCACGTTCGCACGGCCGGAACGGCACTCTTCAACTGGGGACGCGCGGTGCTGATCGAGGGCTTGTGTCTGGCGGGGCTTTGGTGGATCGGGCTGCTCATTCTTCATGTTCCGCTGGCCGCTATTTGGGCGCTGATCGCCGGGTTGATGGCTGTTATTCCAAATTTCGGCGGCGTAATCGCACTGATCGGGCCGGCGTTGAGCATTTTATTTACCGGCCACGATATGGAGCGGCTCGCGTTTTTGCTCGGCCTGTACGCGGTGATCGTGGTAATCGATCAGCTGCTCGTTCAGCCGCTCGTGATGAAGAAGGTTACGCGTGTGCCGATCTGGGCTTCGCTGCTGGTTCCCATCGTGCTCGGAATCATCATTCCGTTTTGGGGTGTGCTGTTGGCTCCGCCGCTGCTTGCGGTGGTCTATGCGTTCCGCCGACCACGCAAGAGCAACCCAGCTTGAAGCAACACACAAGTGGGATTTGAGCGGTTTTTGACTTACGCCTGAC
The DNA here is from genome assembly GCA_036500845.1 of Acidobacteriaceae bacterium. Lineage (GTDB taxonomy): Bacteria > Acidobacteriota > Terriglobia > Terriglobales > Acidobacteriaceae > PALSA-350. The sequence goes on along the minus strand of DASYBJ010000109.1, from coordinate 4,081 downwards.
GGTCCCCAAGCGCGCCAGGAACCGTCGGCTGCATGCTATACTCGGCTGTTGTGGCGAGAGATCTCGTGAGAGTTCCGGCAAGAGGATTAACTGGCTTGTTGAGACAAGCCGCGCGACCGTGCTCGCAGTTGCTGTAAGTTGAGGACCACATCCTAATCCGGCCGCCCGATTGCGCCGCGGCCGAACGGGACCCGGTCTCCCACCTCACTTTAGCTGTGAGAGTGCTATCAACCAACCTTCATAAGGGTTAGAGGTTTCCATGTCCGGCCATTCCAAATGGGCCACAATCAAACACAAGAAGGGCGCGTTGGATGCCAAGCGTGGCAAGGCATTCACCCGCCTCATCAAGGAAATCACCATGGCGGCCCGGCAGGGCGGTGGAGATCCAGACGCCAATCCTCGTCTCCGCGGCGCAGTGGCTGCTGCCAAGGCGGAGAATATGCCGGCGGACAACATCAAGCGCGCGATTCAGCGGGGCACTGGTGAGTTGCCCGGAGCCGTCTATGAGGAGATCGCCTTCGAAGGATATGGTCCTGGGGGGGTAGCCCTCATTGTCGAGGTGACCACAGACAACCGCAATCGAACGGTCAGCGAAATCCGCCACGTTTTTTCGAAGAATGGCGGAAATCTCGGCGAACCGAATTCCGTGAGATTCATGTTTGCCAAGAAAGGCCTCATCGCCGTGCCCAAATCAGCGGCGAACGAGGAGAAGCTGATGGATATCGTCCTCGACTCGGGGGGCGATGATCTGAACGATGAAGGCGAAAACTGGGAAATCATCACCGAGCCAGCTGCCTATGAGGCGGTTGCGAATGCTCTCAAAGCTGCCGCAATTGAGCCGGTGGTTTCGGAGATCACGATGATCGCGTCCACCTACACCAAGCTCGAAGGCAGTACAGCGGCCCAAATGATCCGCCTCCTCGAAGCACTCGAAGACCACGATGACGTGCAAAATGTCTACTCGAACTTCGACATGGATGCGAAGCAATACGAGGAAGTCGCGGGATAAGCCTTGCTTTGCGATGGTCCCGGTACACAGAGAGAAACGCCACCCCGGAGCGTTTCTCTTGTATCGTGTCCGTTGCAGAGCGGCTAACGCTCGCTTCATCTGCCGCAGGAACTGCGCAGGCGGATTTCGAGCCCATTTCGACCGAGCAGTACTCTAAGCAGCAGGGCTCTCTTGTGAGCCGGCGTTTGATCTCTGTCTGAGGGATCGGCTACAGAAACCAGGAAAGAAAGACGAAGGGACAAGTTGGAAGTACGTATTTCTTCTTGTGTGCGCCGGGTTGTGATCTTCGCTGCCTTGGCCTCAACCATTTTGTGCCGCCCTGTGTTTTCGCAGCAGCCGGCGGCGAACGACGCGGGTAATCCGGTTGGGACCCTGGCAAATTCTCACCCCTTCGAATACGGGGTCTTTGCCGAGGGCGGTTTGGGAACCGGCGATCGGGCCGATTATCGGTTCTTCAACCTGGGCGTGCACGCGGGGAAGGTTCTTTGGGGACCGGCGGGCCACGGGCTGCTGCGTGGTCAATTTGAGTATGCCGTCGAAGCGATGCCTTTCTGGCAGGCGTATACGCCCTCTTTCCTCCGTTTCAATTGCTCCTTCGTAGCCGACGGCTCTGCGCATTGCAGTGGACCTTATCGCACCGGCGGAACGTATACAGGTATAAGCATCACCCCCGCCATCTTGCGCTGGAATCTGCTTCGAGGTCATCGGTGGATGCCTTGGGTTCAGGGCGCAGGAGGGTTGATCTGGACGAATCATAAGTTTCCCCCAGTTGGACCGTTTCCCGCTCCGGGCCATCAGGGAACCAGCGTCTTCAACTTCACTCCGCAGTTTGGCGTGGGCGCGCATTACTTCGTGCGTCCGCGGCGTTCCATCGACTTCTCCGCGAATGCGGTTCATATTTCGAACGCTAGTCTGGGAGATTCAAACCCAGGGGTCAACGCGAGCGTGCAGTTTTCCGTCGGATTCACCTGGTGGAAATAGGGGCGGTAAGCTGGACCGCGGCACGGATCGCGCAGCGCCTAAGCCTTCCGAGGGGTCATGACCGAAGCGGTAATCGAGTGCGTACCGAATTTCTCAGAAGGTACGGATCGCGACACGGTGTGCGCTATCGTGAATGCGATGCGGGTCGATGGTGTCGCCCTGCTCGATTGGTCCATGGATCGTGACCACAATCGATCGGTTGTCACGATTGCCGGTCCCCCGCAAGCGGTGGTAGAAGCGGCCGTTCGCGCTGCCGGTAAAGCTGCACAACTCATAGATCTTTCTCAGCAGCAGGGAGTCCATCCTCGTATCGGCGCCGCCGACGTCATTCCCTTTATTCCGCTCTCTGGGATTTCCCTGCCTCAATGTGCCGTCTACGCCCGAGAAGCAGGACGCGGGATATGGGACCGCTACGGCGTCCCGGTTTATTTCTATGCTGCGGCCGCTGTTCGGCCGGACCGTACGGAGCTCGAGAATGTGCGTCGCGGGCAATTTGAGGGTTTACGTGAACTGGTGAGGCGCGACGCTGCGCGGGGGCCCGATGTGGGTGGCCCGGAGCTGCACCCCACTGCAGGAGCGAGCGCCGTGGGCGCACGTAAGTTTCTTGTGGCTTATAACTTGTACCTGGACAGGCCCGATGTCGGGGCGGCGCGTGCGATCGCGAAGGCCTTGCGTGAATCCGGTGGAGGCCTCAAAGGAGTGAAGGCCATGGGGGTACTTGCGCAAGGCCGCGCTCAAGTCTCGATGAACATTACCGATCTCAGCTTGACGAGCGTTGGAGAGGCATATCTCGCGGTGCGTAATCTCGCGGGCCGGCAATCCGCCAAAGTGGTGGACGGTGAGCTTATCGGCTTACTCCCAGAACAGGCTTTTGAGCCGGAGAGCGAGTGGGTGCGTCTATTAACTGAGTTCGAGCCGGAAGAGAAGATTTTGGAACGCAAGCTGAAGAATCCGCTCGACTGGCCGAAGCTTTAGGCTAAGTCATCATCCGCTGCTTCGGGTCCTCTTGCGCGCGAAGGCGTTCTTCCACTCGATCAGAAGGCTCCTACCGTAGCACGATTGGGGAATAAGGTGAATGCTCTCAAGCAGCGAGAATGCTCTAAAATGATGGTCTCAGCGGCTTTTGTGGCACGAGTACGCCAATGGAAGGAAGTTAAAGGTGAGATTTCTGAAGAATTCTGCTGGGTGGCAAGCGATCGCCACTTTCAGCCTGGTATTTGCATTGCCAGCCGTAGCCGCTCAGCTGGGTGAAGATGCACGAGCCGCCATTCCGAAAGATGTACAGCAACTCATCGTTGTCGATTACCGTGCCATGCAGAACTCGCAGGCGGCAATGGATCTGAAGGCACGCATTCTCCCGCCCGAATTAAAGCAGTTGGAAGACGCCCTCCGGAACTCCGGTCTAGATGAGGGCCATGACGTCGAGGAGTTGGCTTTTGCCGCCTTCCACAGGGGATCGGGCACTGAGATTGTTGGCCTTGCACAAGGTCAGTTCTCCGTCGACGACATTCTGGCGAACTTCCGTAAGCACAAGATCAGCCCCAAGCTCCTGCGCCAGAACAAAATCTACCCGATGGGGCGGTCGGGCATGCAGGTTTCGTTTCTGAATCCGACAACGATGGTTTTCGGCGAGGAAGCAGCGCTCAAGAGCGCCCTGGATGCGCGCGATGGAATGGCGCCGAATTTTCTGAACAACGGCACGATGTTAGACCAGATGCACTCGGTCGATTCCGAGTCGGTGTGGAGCATCCTCGACCAGGAGGGAACGCAGACCATGATGCGGTCGGTCCTGGGTGACGCGTCCCAGCTCACGGACTACGATACAGTCCGCAAGCGCCTGCTCAGCTCGCGGTACTCGATGAACTTTGACCACGGCGTGAAGTTCAATCTCGATGTCCTAACGCCGGATACGATTTCGGCGGCCACCATGGCGTCGTTGCTGAATGCGGCAGCGCTCTACAAGAAGATGAGCGGCACGGACGCCGAGAAACAGGCAATCGACAGCACCTCGATCAACTCCTCGGGGGGCACGCTGGATGTGAGCTTCACTTCGAGCGACAGTCAGTTCACCAGCCTGCTGCAGTCGGATCT
>DASYBJ010000108.1:0-3079 GCA_036500845.1 Acidobacteriaceae bacterium | reverse complement strand
CAGTTCGTCAGCGCAGGCACGCACGCTTCTAAGATCGGCGAGATCCAGTGCAACTAGCTCGAAGCTTCCACCATGGGACGCAGCGTCCTTTCGCACCTGCGTTGTCGCCGCTTCAGCCTTGGCCAAATCCCGTGCCGCACCGACTACCTGCGCACCATGCGCGGCGAGAGACCGTGCAGTCTCCACGCCAAGCCCAGCCGAAACACCAGTAACCAGAATCCTCTTTCCTTGCAAACTCACGCCAGACAAGACATCTTCCGTCGTTGAGGTTGCACCAAATACGTTTGCCATTTTCTTCCTCCCACTTACCGGACATTTTGAGGTGCGTGCTAACGACAGTGCGTGCAACCTCCATTGACTAACCGTTATGACAACGGATAAAACGGAGAGTGTCTCCGCAACGATGAGATAATCGGAGACTATCTCCGGTTGCAAATATTTTTGCCATGGCTACGAAACGTTCCCAACTTGCTCGCCGAAAGCCCCGCGCAGATGCGCAACGCAATCGCGCGCGCATCCTGGTGATCGCGAAGGATGCCTTCACCCGGTCGGGCGCGAATATCAGCCTGGACGATGTTGCTAGGCAGGCGGGCATCGGTGCTGGAACGTTGTACCGCCACTTTCCTACGCGCGAAGCACTCCTTGAGGCGGTCTATCGCACCGAAGTAGAAAAGCTGGCGGCAGCAGAACAGAAGTTTGCCGAGACAATGACTCCTATTGAGGCGTTGCGGGCTTGGATGTTGCTCTTCGTTGACTATATCGCGGCGAAGCAGATCATCGCACCCGCACTGAATACGCTTGTTGGAAGACCCTCGAAGCTATTCCAAGCATCCGGCGCTCTGATCAAAGGAGCGATTCATGCGCTAGTGGAGCGAGCCGTCAAGAGCGGCGACATTCGTCCCGACCTCGATCCACTTGATCTGCTCCGGGCTCTTGTCGGCGTCTCAAATGTGGCGTCCGGGCCAGACTGGGCGCAAAGCGCAAGAAGACTAGTACAGATCCTCATTGCCGGTTCGCGTCCGATCTCGTAGATGGGGTACTCACTTTTCGCTCGCTCCGACAGATTTGGCCACCTCTGACCACCGAATGTTTTTTTGCCTTTGGGCGGCAAGGATTAGCTTTGCATCTTCGCTTCGATCCATGGATTCTCTCTTCTCTGCCGTTCGTGCTAAAGGATGGATTCTGGTGAGTCGCCTCTACCGGTAGACAGACGACTCACCACTGAATATTGGGAGACTCAAAGTCCCAGATCGCTCAGTCCTGGGTGATCGTCCGGACGACGACCCTGGGGCCAGTGGAAGAGTCGGTCTGATTCGGCGATCCGAACATCGTTGATGCTGGCGTACCGATGATGCATGATGCCTTCAGCATCAAACTCCCAGTTCTCATTGCCATAAGCGCGATACCATTGACCGGAATCGTCGCGGTACTCGTAGGCAAACCGCACCGCAATGCGATCTCCGTCAAATGCCCAAAGTTCTTTGATGAGGCGATACTCGAATTCCCTCTGCCATTTGCGCGTGAGGAACTGCACAATCTCCTCTCGCCCAGTAACGAATTCTGATCGATTGCGCCATTTACTATCGGGCGTGTAAGCGAGGGAGACCTGTTGGGGATTGCGCGAATTCCAGCCGTCCTCGGCTTTGCGTACTTTCTGGATTGCAGTCTCGCGTGTGAAGGGCGGCACAAGGGCGACGGTAGTAGTGTTGTTAACCATTTCCAATTCCTTTATTCAGATGAGATTGTAGAGAGACTATACAGACCTGTCTACCTATAAATTTGAACTAGACAGACCTGTCTGTCAAATGCACAATTAGGGAAAGAGGGTTCGATGACACAGACATCTACAGATCAACCGCCAGTCAACGCCCGAGAGCGCATCGTCGAGACGGCGCTAAGCCTCTTCTATCAGAACGGGTTGAGGGCCACTGGGATCGATAAGATCATTGCCGAATCCGGGGTTGCGAAGATGTCTTTCTATCGCCACTTTCCCTCTAAGGGTGATCTGATCTCTGAATTCCTGCGCAGACGTCATGACAACTGGATGGCGTGGTTTACCGCAGCGGTCGGCAAGAAGCTTGAAAAGCCGGGCCGTGGTCTTGAAGTGATTGCGGATGTATTGGGCGAATGGTTCGATGAGCCAGGGTTTCGGGGATGCGCCTTCATCAACACGATTTCAGAAACTCCTGACTACGAGGCCGACCAGAACCAAATCGTTCGAGACCATAAAGCTCAGTTGGAATTCTTCGTTAAACAGACCGCGATTCAACTCGGATTGAGTGCGCCCGACAAAATCGCTGCAACCGCAATGATCATTATTGAAGGCACGATAGTTCGAGCCCAAATGACTAGAAATCCCGATGTCATATCTCACTGCAGATGGTTGCTCCAAATGACCGCTCGTGTGGAGAACCCCTCAAGGAGGGGTGCAACTTCTCGATCACGAAGGAGATCCCGCGATGCAAGAAATCATTGATGGTTTTCTGAAGCTCCAGCGCGATGAGTTCCCGAAACGATCTGGCTTTTTTAAGAGATTGGCTTCAACGCAAAGCCCCGGCGTGCTACCTACTCGCTGACCGCGGTGGAGAGATGTACTTCTGCAACTCAGGCGGCTCGTTGAAGCCTCGTGGTTCTGCAAATGATTTGAGCGCACTTCATCCTGATCTTCGCTGCTTCCGGTATGGTCCTTCCAGTATTGGCACAGGACCGACTTGTCATTTCGAACGTCACCGTCATCGATGGAACAGATTATCCGCCACAAAGAAAATCCGTCGTGAAATGTGCGGACGCTTCACTCGCACCGTCCGTGGGATCGCCCCGACTTCGACTTTCGATAGGCGCTTCATGCTCGTGGCGCGGATTTCCGCGATTGTGTGCTTAAAGGTAAACGCCCTCGGCGTCCTCTCGGACCTCGCGATACTTGAACTTCCCCTCAAGAGTGATTAGCTGCGCTTTCTGGAGCGTCTTGGCGAAGCTGGAGAGATTACTCCAGGCGTACACGCGATGCCATTCGGTGCGGTTTTCGTAATCGCCCCTTTTCGTTCTTCCAGCTCTCGCTTGTCGCCAAGCTGAAAACGAC